>NZ_JAJDMJ010000013.1:0-84100 GCF_020593585.1 Blautia sp. DFI.6.71 | reverse complement strand
TCTGTTTCTGATAGTTACGGCTGCCCTTTTCACATCTGGAAAGCTTTCTCTGTTCCCGGGCAAGTTTTTTCTCCGCATTCCGGTAAAACATGGGATATCCGGCCCTTTCACCGGTGGAAAATACACACATCCCATGCATGGCATAATCGATCCCCAGAAATTTTTCCGCCTGTCTTTTCTCCGCTGTTTGGTTTTCACAATCGAACAGCAGGCTGGCAAAATATTTCCCGGACGGTTCCCTGCTCACAGTCACTGATTTCAGCTTCCATCCCTCCGGGATCATACGGTGGAGTTTTATTTTTACCGGCTGCATCTTTGGCAGCTTCAGGAACCTGTCCTGCAGACAGATATTCCCATTTACCATATTCGTTGTATAGGATTTCCGCGAATGTTTTTTTGATTTATAATGCGGAAATCCCACTCCCGGTTCCCGGAAAAATTTCCGGAAAGCCCCTTCCAGATTTAACTGTACATTCGCCAGCGCAAGAGAATCCACTTCTTTCAGCCATGGATATTCTTTTTTATATCCGGCCGGCGTATTTTTCAGCATCTTTTTTTCTTCCTGATAATAACGGATCTTATCCGCAAGCATCCGGTTATAGAGAAAGCGGCTACAGCCGATTGTTTTCTCTATCTGGGTTATCTGTTCTTTATTTGGATAGATCCTTATTTTTACTGCCCGATTTATCTTTCTCACCCTGACTCTCTATATACTGATGGATTGTTTCAACAGGTACTATATTTCAAGATTTCTTTTGCTCTCTCTGACATCTTATCGTCTAGCATCTTTCTGCTATATTTCATAACCATGATCAGCCAAAAACACTGAATGAAAATTAAAGAGCATATTGTTCTTCTTTTCTATTATAATATATTTATTGTATCAGAACAAGTGTTTTTGTGATTTTTTATGAATTTGAGCAGACATGCTCGAATGTGCAATTCATCCCCTCACCTATAGGACGCCACTGAAAAAGTCTTTATTTTGCATAAAGCAGTACAATATAAAGTGTTTTTATTTGTTTTAATCTACTATATAATGTGTATAAAAATAGTTTTTCAGTGGCGTCCCTATAGAGGTGAGGGAATTCTTGCTACGGTTGTTAAAGATATAATCCCGCATTTTTTCTATTTTCTCTGCGCCAAAATATTTAGCTACAGGAACACCAAACCCTGTACAGCTTCCCATGCAGAATCCCAGTACCAGAAACTGAATACTGCTGCTGGCTCCTACACTTGCCAGCGCTTTTGCGCCAAAGATCTGTCCTACGATCGCAACGTCAATAAATATTATAGGTCTGTTGCAGCAAATTTCCTAATAATAAAGGAAGCGCAAACTGCAGCATCAGTTTCAGCGGATTCCCTTTTATCATAGATGTGGTCATTTCTCTTTACTCCCATTCTCTATATTTCTATAACAATTCCAGCTGATAAAATTATCTGCTTTGCTATTGATTTGATTGAATCTCCATTGAAATACAAATATCAATTTCAACAGAATTCCTTCATTATCATAACATTCCTATTTTTAGTTTCAATAAGAAATTTTGACATATTTTATCTTAAAGCCAAGTGTTTTCATACGTCAGGCGAATATTCGCAATTACATCAGGAGACTACTTGATTCTCCGCCTGCGACGGGTCGCTTCAGCGACATAATTCTTCTAACATAAAAAAGCCCTACAAAACGCCATCCAGGCGCATTGTAGGGCTTTATATATTGACTTAGCCTTTAATACCGGAAGATGCAATACCTTCTACATAATATTTCTGCATGAAGATGAACATGATGATCATCGGGATTGCAGAGATTACCAGTGCTGCCATGATTGCACTATAATGTACAGGCTGTGTTCCGAAGAAGGACTGAACTGCGAGCTGGATCGTACGCTTGTCTTCACCGGTCATAACCAGGAATGGCCACATAAAGTCATTCCAGTGAGCGACGAAATCAAGGATAAATACAGTTGCATATACAGTCTTGGAAATCGGCATAACAATCTTGAAGAAAGTTCCTGCCGGACGACATCCGTCAATTGCAGCCGCCTCGATCAGATCATCCGGAATATCACAGAAAAACTGACGGAACATATAGATGGAGAAACATTTTGCCACAAAAGGAATTACCAGTGCTACAAGTGTATTTACCCAGCCAAGCTGTGACATTTCAATATATAACGGAAGCATGATTGCTTCCATCGGAAGTACCATCAGAGCTACTACCAGGTTCATGATTGCGCCCTTTCCTTTGAACTCAAATTTCGCAAGCGCATAACCACACATGGAGTTTACAAGCAGATCAAGAACCAGGATGAGTGCAATGTAAAGCAAGGTGTTCTTAAATACCTGAGGAAGATTCATTCTGGCAAATACTTCTACATAGTTATTAAAAGAAGCCGATACCGGAAAGAATGTTTTCAGTGAGTTCATATTTGCAAAAATCTGAGATTCCGGTTTCAGAGACGCGGAAATCATCCAGATCAGAGGAGAAACAAAGATAATACCTATGACAATATTTCCAAAATAAAACATAAATTTGGAAAAAGCCGCAGAAAATTTCATTGATGATTTTTTCATTTTCCTGTCCTCCTTAATCAGTTGCAGTAGTTACTTTCTTCATTAACAGTGACATTGCCACAACAATAACGAAGAATACAGTTGCGATTGAGCAGGCATAACCAAAGTTACCTTTCTGGAAGCCCTGTGTATAAATGTAATATACCAGAGTTTTGGTGGAGTTCTTTGGTCCGCCCTGTGTCATGATATATGGCTGTGTGAACAGCTTCATTGCCTGGATCATAGTGATCATAATAACATATTTTATAGTTCCTTTCAGTCCCGGAAGTGTGATAAACAGGAACTGATTCCATTTGTTTGCACCATCTACAGATGCTGCCTCATACTGATCTTTCGGAATTCCCTGAAGACCTGCCAGGAAAATCATCATCTGATAACCTGCGCCCTGCCATGCAGACATGAAGATAATGGAGTTCATGGCTGTATGCTCATTGCTCAGGAAATTAATAGGATCCATTCCCAGTGATACCAGCAGAGAATTAATAAGACCAGTGTTTGGATTTGCATTGTAAAGTACTGACCACAGAACAGAGATAACAACCATGGAGGTTAACTGTGGACTAAAATACATTGTTCTGAATATTGCGACTCCGCGGAATTTCTTTGAAACCAGAAGCGCCAGTCCAAGTGCCAGTATACACTGTACAGGTACAACAACTACTGTGAAATATACAGTATTTTTCAGAGCCATCCAGAAGTTTTTATCCTGGAACAGTTTCTGATAGTTTTCAATACCAATCATCTTTATGGCATCCGGTCTCATAATCTGATATTTAAATCCGGAATAGTAAACGGTATAGATCATCGGTACAACCAGAAATGCGATCAGAAGGATAACTGCCGGAGCAGTAAATGCATATGCAGTGATTCTCTCGTCACGTTTTCTGCCTGTCAGCTTCGTCTTAGCCATAATCCTTTCCCCCTTTTAACAAACTTAAAACGGCCGCACCGCACCGCAGAAGCGATGCGGCCAGGTTTCTATCCTGATTATTCAGCGTAGTATGTTTCGTAATCTTCTGTGAATGTTTCTGCTACTGTATCAAGTTCAGACTGGATATAATCATCATCAACTTCTCCGTTTGTAGCTGCATCAGAGAGGATATTTGTCATTGCTTCAGCATATGCAGAAGAGAATGTTGCATAGGAAGGTGTTCTTGGACGCGGAACTGCTGTGTTGTTCAGCTGTTCAACCATAAGTGCACGTGCTCCTTCTTTGTAATCAGCCATTGCTTCTTCATCATAAGCAGAGTTACGTGTTGCAGGTTTTGCGATTGCATCTGCATAAGTTGCTACATTTTCGCTGTTCATCAGCCACTGAAGGAATTCTCCTGCTGCATCCGGATTCTCACAGTCCTTGCTTACTGCTGCTGCCCAGTCACCACAAGGAGAAACTGCTGTACCTGTTTCAGATACCGGATAGTATGTTACACCCCAGTCAAAATCTGCATTTGCTTCCAGAGTTGCAACTTCCCATGAACCACCAAGCATTGTTGCACATGCACCGTTTAAGAACTCATCTGTGATCGGCTCAATGTTTGCATATCCTTTTGCAATAAGATCTGCAAGGTAAGAAGTTGTTTTTACTGCTTCTTCGCTGTTTACATATCCGTCAGCTTCCTTACCATCCTCGCTGATGTAGTCTTTTCCTTCAGAGATATACATTGGCTCTAATGCATATGGAAGACCTTCACCATGATCCATGATAATGTGTGTTCCCACATAATTATCTGTTGTACACTTTTCAGCGATCTCTGCCATCTCATCCCATGTGATCGGGTTGTCTAATGTACGGGAATCAAGGTCATCTGTATCAACACCGCACTCTTTGAGGTAATCTTTATTGTAATAGAATGCTACGGAAGATTCTGTTGCTCCGATTGCATATAACTGTCCGTCATAGGTATTCTGGGCAATGGATGAAGGAACGAAATCAGAAAGATCATCCTCTGTAAAATAATCATTCAGCGGAATGCTGATTCCGTTTGCTGCATAGTAGGAAACCTGCGGTCCGTCTACATAGAAGATATCCGGAAGGTCATTGGATGTTACTGCTGTAGCAATCTTGTTGTCATATGCGTAGGAATCGGAACGGTCGATTGCTTCACGTGAAACCTGGATATTCGGGTTTGCTTCATTCCACTCTGCAATCTTCTCAGTCCACCATGCCTCTACCTGTTCTCTGTCTGTCGGGCTCCAGATTGTAATGTTTACTACATCACCATCTTTTGCCATTGCCGGTACTGCACTGAACATTGTAGTTGCCGCCATTGTGAGTGCCAGAATTACGCTCATTCTTTTTTTCATGTTTCTTTCCTCCTGATAAAATGTATTGGTTGTTGATGTTACATCTCCTTAATCTCGTTCGGGAAATGTTATTTTTATGAAACCCGTTCCATGTATTTCCTTTTTTAACCACAGCTATTTTGCTGTGGTTAAAAGCTTTATTAGTCCTTTTGTGGAACCCGTTTCATATGATGGTTTTATCATAATCTCTCTTGCCTTATTTGTCAATATATTTTAACTTAAAAATCCTGTTTTTGCATCAATTCGTATATTTTCACAATATAAGTTATCTGTTTTTATATATTTTTCACAATCATATCTGGGTTTTTTCTTTGCTATATTTATATTAAATTTCCTATATTCCGTTATTTTTTATATGTTTCCAAAAAAGAGAGAGGGAAAATAGAATTCTCAATTTTCCCCCTCTTCTTTCTATTTATTTTTTCATTTTTATGGAACCGTTACCATTTTTTTACTGCCGGCAGATATATGGCACATTGCTTTAAGCAAATATCGTTACTGTTCACTCCGTTCTCAGTAACTTAGCCAAATATCTGTATTCTGCGGATTTATTTCCAGATGGATTTCATTTCACAGATTTTAACCTGCGCTTCTTTATCACTGTTCAGACAGAAGATTCCCTGGCTGCTGCTATTGTAAAACAGTCTGGTTCCTGCATCTTCTCCATCATTTAAATATACCTCAATTGTTCTTCCGTCTACAAAAATTTCTGCATTTCTGCATTTCTCCACAGAAGAAACAAACTGTACCTTATCGCTCTTCACACCTGTCATTTTGAAGAATACTTTTCCCCCTTCTGCAGTCAGACCGATGGATTTATCCCCATCCTGACCAAGAAGAATGTTGAAATCTCCTGTTTCTTCAAATGATACAGATGCATAATATCTGTTATCTGAAATGGAGCCGACTTTAATCTCACTGCCTGTGCCTTCATATACTGTATCACCCAGAAGAGTATAAACTTCCTCTACAGGTTTTGTATATACATGTTCATTCTTCACATGGAGCTCTCTTGGCAGAGTCATGCTTCCATAAGCTCCCGGCTCTGTAGCAATATGCTCTCCATAGAAATCACTGATCCAACCAATCAGGATCCTACGGTCTTCATGCTGAAAGCTCTGCGCTGCATAGCAGTTGCTTCCAAAATCCACCCACTGCTGTGTATGGACATCCATTGCATCACCGTTCCAGTCTCCCACATAATATCTGCACTGCTGGAATCTTCCGTATTCATCATAATGGCTCATCCATGCGCCCATAGCTACATATTTATCATCCAATGGGAAAAAGTCCGGACACTCAATGGTTCTGATCTTTGTTTCCTCTGTAATCAGAGGACATCTGTATTTCCAGTTCTCTGCATCTTCAGATTCGTACAGAAGAAATGTTCCTTTTCCATCTACGCATGCACCTAATACAATATAATACTTCTCACCGATCTTAATTGCTTTCGGATCGCGGAAATCATAGTTAGTACCTTCCGGTTTCTCCCTGATAATCTCTTTTTCCGGCTCAAAATGGATCATATCACTACTCTTTGTCATTGTCTGATACTGAACAGTGTCCCATCCGTCATCCTGAGGTCCGATATGTCTTGTGAGATAGAAGTATACCTCGTCTCCCATCGGAAGTGCGCTTCCGGAGAAAGCACCACCTTTGATTGCAAGATTATCCAGGATTTCTTCCTGAGGCTCTAACGCAACCGGAAGATGTGTCCAGTGCATCAGATCCTTGCTTGCTGCATGTCCCCAGTACATATTATTCCACTCCTGTCCAAAAGGATTCAGCTGATAGAAAAGGTGATAATAACCCTTAAACCAACAAAGTCCGTTCGGATCATTATTCCAGTTCACAACCGGTGAAAAATGATACTGTTCTCTGTATGGAGTATCTATAAAACGAAGGAACTCTTCTTTATTCATCTCTTTATAATTATCTGTAGTATCCAGCACACAGATTCCATTTTCCATAATGTTTTCACATTCACTTAAATAAGCAAATGTTATTGTGCAGTCCTGTGTTGAGATTTCATATTCTGTATTTCTGCTTACCGGAAATTTGATCCAATTTCCATAGATATGTTTCAGTTCTTTTGTCTCTGTTGTGCTTTCTTTTACGTTTTTCAGGAGCACACTGCCTTTTTTGCCTTCATCCGATTTTACAAATAATTCCAGACATTCATAATTCCCTGTGTACATACGTAAATCCCCTTTCTGATATTTGTCATATTTATAGTAATCCTCGTAAATAATAGATATGGTACCCGTTCCATATACATTAAAATAAAAAAGCCCCTGTCTGCAGAGCTTATCATGTATTATGAAGACTTTATGAAATACTATCCGAAACATAATAAAGCATAAGTTATTGATACTTTATATGTGGTACCCGTTCCATTTGTATAAAGTATATGATGTAAATTAGATTTTGTCAATATAGTATTGCTTTTTCCCTAAATTAGACAAAAAAAAGAAGAGATCTTTGTGTATTTTTATTGATACTCAAATCCCTTCTTTTTTATACAACACTCCATAAACGGTCAAATAATAGTCTATATGACCGTATCTACAGGATAAGTTGTCTGTCCCTGATACAATTCTACAGGGATGATCTGCTTATTCGGTACAGGTCTTCGGTTTTCTATCAGATCAACTACAGAATTAGCACTGAGTTCTGCAAGCATCTTTATATTTTGCCTGATGCTGGTAGCTTCCGGATAAACCAGTCTGGATATATCCGTTCCATCATATGTTACGATTTTTAACTCTTCCGGTATCTTTATTCCTGCTTTCAGTGCCAGATGCATAATATTGAGCACAGGCTGATCAGTTCCAAACACACCATCGATTCCATCAAAAGTTTCCATTACCTTTCTGGCACTTTCCCAGTAATCCTCATGGCCAAACCTGTTCCACTCCAGAATCAGATCTACCACTTCAATTCCTTGTTTTTCCAGAGTTTTTTTCAGTACTGTATGTTTATCATTTGCCACAATATTTGGCGACACACCGAATATATTTAGTACTTTTTTACATTTATTCCGAATCAAAACCTCCGCTGCCAGTCTACCGCCGGTTACATGATCCGACCCGATCATCGGGATTTCCGGTCCGAAATCTCTGTCAAAGGAGATGATAGCATGTTTTCTTTTCAGGTATTTCTCTCCTTCCAGTGTATGAGAGCCGGCAATAATGCCATCTACCATATTTCGATCCAGCATATCCAGAAATTCTTCTTCTCTGTTGCTGACTCCTATAGTACTTGAAATCAGAGTCTTATACCCCAATTCATACAAAGCTGCCTCTGTCTGTCTCACATAACTTGAAAAAAACGGATGATCTACATCCGGCACCAGTATTCCTACAATTCCTGTTTTATTACGAAACAGATTTCTCGCCAGTTCATTTGGTGTATACTCTAATTCTTCAATTGCTTTTTCAATTTTCTTTTTTGTATCAGCTGATACATACCCATTTCCATTTATAACTCTGGAAACGGTTCCCACCCCTACGCCTGCTCTGCGCGCTACATCTCTTATACTCGCCATACTTACTTTTCCTGTTCTGTTATTACTTTTCACAGTCACATAATAGTTACTGTTCATATGCCTGTCCTGCAAGGTGTTTTGACATGCATATACCAAAATTCCATTGCTGCAGGCAATCTGGAATAAATTTTAATAAGATAAGTATAGCACTGTGCATTTGTTCTTACAATTAATAAGTTGCCGAAAAGTGGCCCTTTCTTTCGTCAAACTGGAACATGTTCCAGTTATGTATCCAGGCAATCCTGCACAGACTGCCTGTTTTTCTGACTTTTATGCCATTCCATTCACAGTTTTATACTTATACAGCATCTCCGCATGATTCTGCTCCTCAATCTGTATATCAGCCAACAGCTTGCGTACACCACTGTCGCCAAAGGCAAATACATCATCATTGTATGTTCCTGACACCAGCTTCTCTGTACCAATACAGTCTGTTGCAAGAAACGCATCGTGTTGTTTGTCTTCCGGTGAACTCATGGCTGTATAGACTGCTTTTGGCTGATAGTCTTTGCCTGATCTGTCATTACAGTTACATTCAGGCACACTTCCGGAAAGAATCATTGACAAAGACTCATAATGCTTCTGTTCTTCCTGCTGGATATTCCGGAAAAGATTTTTAAGCTCCGGGTCTCTGGCCTGTTCTGCGTATTTTCCATACTTTTCCACACAGCTTTTCTCTTGTGTCTGAAGATCTTCGATTACTGAACGTTCCTTTTCTTTTAAAATCATAGTCTGTTGTCTCCTTTTTTAAGAAATACTGTATTTTGTTACATGAAAATAGTATGGATAAAAAATGCTTTTTTATTCTTTATATCATGACTTATGACAATTTCAGAGAATATTTTGTGTTACTGTTCACATGCCACTGTCCCGCGAGGTGTTTTGGCATGAATATGCCAAAATCCCGAGACATACAAGCCAAAATTCCATTGCCGCAGGCAATCTGGAATGAATTTTGGCTACGTTACTGTGAACGGAATGAACAATAACTATTTTGTTCCAACACCACTGTATCAGAGTGAATTTCTGTTTACTTTATGATATACTTATATGCACGATAAAAGTTTTAAACTTAGGAAGATTTATAATGAAACGAATTGATTTTGAAAACGGAACTGTGACCAACAATATATTAAGCGCTGCGCTTCCCATGCTGGTAGCGCAGATATTGAATCTTTTATACAACATTGTGGACCGTATCTATATCGCCAGGATCCATGATATAGGAACAACTGCACTTGGCGCTGTGGGCTTATGCTTTCCGATCATCATGATCATTACTGCTTTCAGTAATCTCTTTGGTTCCGGAGGTGCACCAATTTTCTCTATCAACCGCGGAAAAGGAGATTCCAGGACTGCTGACATGATCATGAATACTGCTTTCACCATGTTATGTGGAAGTGCTGCTGTGCTGATGCTGATCGGATTTCTTTTTGCCCGCCCCTTACTGACTCTGTTTGGTGCCTCAGATGATGCTCTGGTTTATGCGTATCCCTATCTGATGATTTACCTTCTGGGTACTCTCCCTTCCATGATAGCAACAGGAATGAATCCTTTTATCAATGCACAGGGATATGCCATTATCGGTATGCTGTCAGTAACAGTCGGTGCAGTGGCAAATATTATTCTTGATCCGATTTTTATTTTTGTTCTGGATATAGGGATTAAGGGTGCAGCGATTGCTACTGTCATCTCTCAGATTCTCTCTGCCTTGCTTGTATTTTATTTTCTTCATGGAAAATCAGAATTGAAGGTAAGATGGATTCATATAAATGAGATTTCTGAGTGCACCAGACATGCCAGGGATATCATCAGTCTGGGGTCTGCCGGATTTATCATGCAGCTGACTAACAGCCTGGTAAGTATCTGCTGCAATAATGTTCTTTCCGTGACAGGCGGTGATATTTATATCTCTGTCATGACTATTATATCCAGTGTTCGCCAGATGGTGGAGACGCCTATCCATGCGATCAATGAGGGAACCTCTCCTGTTCTCAGCTACAATTACGGAGCCAGACGTCCTGACAGGGTAAAGAAAGCAGGGGTTGTTCTGATCATTATGGTTCTGATTTATACAGGTATCATGTGGAGCGTTATTCTCATTGCCCCTGAATTTCTGATCGGGATCTTCAGTTCAGACAAACTGCTATTAAAGGATGCAGTTCCTGCACTGAAGCTTTACTTCGCAGCCTTTATTTTTATGGATCTGCAGTATATTGGTCAGACAGTGTTTAAATCATTAAATAAAAAAAAGCAGGCGATTTTTTTCTCCCTGCTTCGTAAAGTATTTATCGTGGTTCCGCTGACTTATTTCCTGCCCTATGGATTACACATGGGCACAGATGGCGTGTTTATGGCAGAACCGGTATCCAATGTGATCGGTGGTTCTCTGTGTTTTATTACCATGTTGGTTACAATCTTGCCTGAATTGAACAAAATGGGAAACTCCCGATAAGCAGAAAAGTCCTTTACATAGCTTCACACATTTCCCAATATGATATTAATCAGGTTCTTATCCAACATGATTGTGCGGTTCCATGGGTTGAGGATGATTCCCTCAATCTCATTTACCTGTAATGCTGAATGAAAAAGCTGATCTATGTCTGTCAGAAAAGTGGATTGTACGCTTCCGCCGCCTTTCAGTTCTTCCTCAAAGCTTGTAAATGCCGCCCACCAGACTTTTCCATCTCCAGTTTTCACTGTGCCGATCCGGAGCTGGTTGTCTCCTGTGGGCGGTTCTACTGAAAGGATAAACTGGCCGTTTTCTCTCATTCGTCTACGGATTACAGTCAGTGTATGTGCCAGCATTTCCTGAGTGGCTTCCTGCTGCAGAGCAGCGATCGCCTGCTCTATTTTTTCATTTCCCTGAAGACCTTTATCCTGATTTACATTCTTATTATCGCTCATATTAATATCTCTTTTATGCCTTTCATCGTTTTATTTCCAGTGTATTTTCTAAATTTTTCAGCTTTTTGATGGCTTTCTCAGGATCTCATGCGGTGCCTCTATCTCATTTGCCAGTGTATGTTCTGTCAGCTCTGATAACAGTTTCAGCTTCTTATTGAGCAGAGGCCGCATACAGTTCGGAACATGTTCCTGGTGTGCTCTGTGGATTGCCACACATTCCTTGCAGTTTCCGTGATAACGACAGGCCTTCTGGCAGGAACAGTGATCCTTCTCCTTATATTCTTCACGAAATTCTGCCGCGAATTCCTCCTGCAGACGCAGACCCTCTGCACGGTTTCCTTTATGAAACTCAGCCATTGCGTCTAATTCCTTCTGATTTCCTTCAATCTTCATATGTTGAATTTCCTTTCCCAGCCTTCATTACGGATTTTCTGCTTTACTTAAGATCTCTTTATGCGTTCTCTGCTCTTGTTCTTAATTTTTAATCCTGTTTATATTTCACAGCAGTTCCATATGCAATCACTTCTGCTGCCCCTGACATTACCTGGGAGGAACCGTATTTCACACCGATCACAGCATCCGCATTCATCTCTTTGGCTTCATCTACCATACGCTTGGTGGCAATCTGTCTTGCCTCATTGAGCATTTCCGTATAGCCTGTGATCTCTCCGCCTACCAGAGTCTTCATCCCTGCCATGAAATCTTTTCCTACATTTTTTGTCTGTACAACTGTTCCCTTTACAATTCCCAATGCCTCAAACTCTACACCCGGAATATATTCAATACTTAGAAGCTTCATCCTCTTCTCCTCCTTCAATCTCTTTCATGCGTCCTGCAAGTGCTGCCAGAATTCCTCCGATGATCACAACCGGTATGGCGATCAGAAATATCAGCAGTCCGGTCGGTATGGGATCTTGTGTATTTGCCCACAGCATAAGCCCTATGGTAAATCCCATAAGCAAGATCATAACTACTGCTCCAATGATCGCTCCTGTCCTTCTTTTCTTACGGATATCTGTTTTCTTTATATCCATAAACCTTGCACCCTCTTTCTCCATCTGCTCGATTTCTTCCAGACAGTTCTCGGCATTCAAGGTATCCAGAGACTGATGCTCTGCGATCAGGCGCTGGCACATTTCCTGCATTTTCACAAGGCCCTCACTGCGGCGTTCCAGTTCTCCCAGGTGCTGTTCCAGACAGACCTGCAGGCTTTTCCTCTTTTCAAAAAGAGCTCTCATCTCTTCTATGGAAATATCCATCTTCCGGAATAATTTGATTTCCTGAAGTCTGGCAATATCTGCCGTATGATATTCCCGGTATCCGTTCTCTGCACGCTCCACATTCAGGAGACCCTGCTCTTCATAAAAACGGATATTCTTTCTGGTGATGCCTACCAGCTCTTCCACCTGTTTGATCTTCATACTGCTACCTCTTGCTTTCCTGACAGCAGATATAGCTGACCTGCTGCTCTACTGCCCTGTCTGTGCTTCCTTTATACTGCTTCCACAAGGAGAAAGGTCAAGTATTTTTTGAAAGAAATTGAAAAAAATATAGCTTCCGGCAGGGGGAATCTTTTAAGCTCCTGTACGGTCTGAGCCTCTCATGATTGTAATCAGAGAACTGAACAGCAATAACATGGGATAAAACAATTTCGGCATAATCTGAAATGCAGAAATCTCACCGCCCAGTTCGTTCACTGCTGAGATTGCAACCAGCATCTGTGCACCATATGGAATCACTCCCTGGAAAACACAGGAAAAAGTATCCAGTATGGAAGCTGTCTTTCTCGGTGTAATCCCATACTCCTCTGCCATTTCCTTTGCGATAGGGTTAGCCATTACGATCGCCACTGTATTATTGGCAGTGGCAATATCCATAGTTCCTACCAGAAGTCCCATTCCAAGCTGTCCGCCTTTCTTTCCGCGGAAAATTTTATGGATCCAGCCAAGAAGTGCATCGAATCCACCATACTCACGTATCAGCGCACACATGGCAGCTACCAGAATCGCCACCATACAGGTCTCAAACATTCCAGATACACCGGATCCCATATTTTTCAGGATCTCTACAGGTGCGGTATGTCCTCCGATCAGCATAATAAATGCTCCGGATACGATTCCTGTCAGCAATACCACAAACACATTGATCCCAACAATTCCTCCGATCAATACCAGCACATACGGTATTACCTGTGTCAGATGATAGGGCTGGATCACACGGCCCTGGATTTCTGTCTGAAATGACAGGATCAGGATTAAGATCAGTGTGGCAACGGCTGCCGGAAGAGCAATCCAGAAGTTCTCCCTGAATTTGTCTTTCATCTCACATCCCTGACCATTACATGCAGCAATCGTCGTATCTGAAATAAAAGAAAGATTGTCCCCAAACATGGCTCCTCCCATAACAGAAGCCACACAAAATGCCAGATCAAATCCTGATGCTGTGGAAACTGCTGCTGCAATCGGTGTCAGAAGGGTAATGGTTCCCACAGAGGTTCCCATAGCCACAGACACAAAACAGGCAACTATAAACAGCACAGACACTGAAAATCTGGCAGGTATCAGACTCAGCATACAATATGCAACACTCTCAGCACTGCTTCTTCCCACAACTCCTACAAAAGATCCGGCTGCAAGAAAGATCAGAAGCATGGTGATGATATTTTTGTCCCCAACTCCCTGTGCCATGATCTCCAGTTTTTTATCAAAATCCAGTGCTCTGTTCTGCAGACAGGCAACCAGGATTGCAGCAAGAAATGCTACTACAATAGGCACATTATAAAATCCCATGGGGATTTCCATCACATACTCAAACAAAATGCCCAGTCCAAGGTATAATACAAGAAATACACCAATGGGAAGCAGGGCAATTCCTTTTCCTTTTTTCATCTTTCATCCTCTTTCTACCATAATCTCTTTATGGTTATATAATCACTCTGCTATTTTAGCATACCCACAGCTTTCCTGCCATAATATTTCTTACAGTTTTGGCTGATAGCGCATATCCGATACATTGTAAACCGTCACAAAAGCCTTTGGATCTTCATGATTGATATAAGCCATCAGCTTCTGATATTCTGTTTTGTCTACGATCGTGATGATCTCATTGCGTTTCTTCATATTATAGGCACCTGTCGCTTCATAGATCGTCGCTCCGCTGTGCAGATCTTCGATAATGAATTTACGCAGTTCTTCCTCTTTCTGAGTGATGACACAGACACGACGTTTAATATTATGGTCAAAGATAAAGTGATCCAGAACCATTCCATTAAAGTATGTTCCCAGAATACTCAGCACCACTGTTTTCTTATCATATACAAGCGCTGCGGAAAGAGCCACACACATACCGGAAAGAGACATTGCTTTTCCCAGTTCCATGTGGAGATATTTGTTCATAATCTTTGCCACAATATCCAGACCACCGGAGGATGCATTTCTGTTAAAAAGAATGCTCAGTCCTACACTGACTACCAGGATATAGCACAGCACATCCAGCTCCTGACTGTTGGTCATAGAGCCAAAATCCGGAAATACTTTCTCAAATAATCCGAGAAATAAAGGCAAAACGATGCTGGTGTAAACCGTTTTTACGCCAAATTCGCGTCCGCAGGTGATGAAGCCAATGATCAGAAGTACCACATTCAAAATCATGGTGATTGCAGACAATGATAAAGGTACAAAGTTTGATAACACGATACCAAGACCGGAGATACTGCTTACAGAGGTATGGCTCGGCACCAGGAAGAAATAAACTGCTGCCGCAATGATTGCTACTGCACCTGTCAGGATCAGCGCTTCCTTTATGATATCTGCATAATTTAGTTGTTTTTTCATAGTTAGGTTTCCTGTCTTTCTTTCCATATTCTTGTTCTATTGTAACATATGGGAAGAGAATGTCCATCAGCAATTACAAAAAGAGGCTGCCTTCCATGACAACCCCTTTATAAATCCTTATAACCTATAGGACTGCTTTAAAATTCGCTTTCATATTTTAGAGCGTGTTTGAAAAATACTCTAATATTTTATCCTAACGGCTCTGTATGTTCTTCAGATAAATAAGCTTTCTGTTCTTCCTCCGGAGCTTCCCAGATTGTTGTTGTAGTTCCATCCTTATCTACATACACTTCTTTTATCTCATCTTTTTTCAGAATCTCATGAAGATTATCATATGGATAAAAAATACAGCTTACATATTTTTCCCACAAGCTCTGTTCAAAATGGATAGTCATTACACCTGTTTCTCTGTCCAAAGATGTTTTCCAGCGATAATTTCCTTTTATATTCATTCTATATGTTACTTCATCTTTATTATCCTCAATAATAGTTATCCCGGCATCTTTGTAGTTGATATATATGACATGTTTATTCATAAAGGTAAACACTGCCACAAAGCAAACTATGGTTGCTGCTATGGAAAGCAGGATTGTTTTTGTCTTTTTTTTCTTTAAAAATTTCCTGAAATTCTTCAGGTCATTTGCTTCATTGCTGCTTTCTTTTGTCTGCACTGAAACCTTCATATCATTTTCAAGGTCTGTCTTTGTCTCATGGTATACCCGCTGGCAGATTTCGCAGTTTTGCAGGTGTTCTTCTACAAGTTCTTTTGTGTCATCACTTACCACATCATCAATGTATAATGGCAGAATATCCTGGATCACGTTGCAGTTTATTTTTTCCATGTTACTTTTCCTCCTGACTCATCTGTGCTCTTATCATCTGGCGTGCACGGTGGCAGGTTACTCTTGCCCACCCTGCACTTTTCTGATAGCATTTTCCAATCTGCTCAAAGGAGAGCTCACCGTATATCCGCAGGTGAAATACTTCCCTGTAGGGTTCCGGTATCAGTTCTGCATAGCGTTTGAGATTCCGAACTGTCTCATCCTGCACGATCTGATCCAGTACGGCCGGGGATGTATCCTGCATGGAATCCTGCATTATTTCTGAAAATTCTTCAACCACATAGATTTTATTTCGCCTGCAATAGCGGAAATATGTATTCTTCGCAATTACAAATAGCCATGCGCGGATATCCTTCCTGCCGTCAAATTTCTCAATATTATTCATTGCCTTCAGGAATGTTTCCTGGGTGATTTCCTCTGCCAGACTTTCATTTTCGGAAAGTGCCCGGATATAGAGAAAGACATCATGGAAATACTTCCGGTAGATCGTTTCGATTTCTGATTTCTCCATTCCTGCTCCTTGTATTTTTTATTATCCTACTGCATCTTTCGGGATTTTTAATGGTCCGGTCTGGCCGATCGTGGTGCCATCCTTATCCAGAATATAACCATCTTTATCCTGATATGACCCTGCCGGCGGTGTCCACATAGATCCATCTGACGACCTGATCTGTCTTCTTCCATTGAATGTCTGAACACGGTTCTGATTTTGTTGTATCTGCATTGAATATGCACGGCTGCTCACCTGAGTATCACTGTCTGTATCAGATGCACAACCTGATAAACCAACCATAATTGTCAGAATGAATATTCCTAAATATCGTTTCATGATAATCCTCCTGTCTGCTGTATCATTATTTTATCTGATGTCTTTCTATATAACTAAGTCACAGACAGAAGAAACGTTACAGGAAAATTTATATAACCATAAATGATGAAAAAAAGTTCACCAAACTTATACACAAGAAAGAATCCTGCTTGCAGGATTCTCCGCTAACATAACAAACAGCTGTATAAAATTTCTATACAGCCGCTTATATCCTCTATTTTCCACCTTATACAAGAATTAATATAACGTGTCCTTCCGTAAAGTAATCACCCTGCACTGATGTTTCTTTGTCTTCTTGTTATATCCAATTCCTACTGCAAGGATTTCTCCTGTGTATTTTGCCTTTTCTCCTGCTTTTCCCGAAAAGCGTAAACTATATTTTTTATCTATGATCTGCTGAACAGCTTCATCTGCAGTATGGTCTACCTTTAATTCCAGAATAATGCCTGTATCTGCCGGATTTTCAGGATAAAAAATAAAGTCCACAAATCCAAGTCCTGCCTTGTCCTCTCTCTCCACCCGGTAGCTGTCTCTCACACAAAGATACACCAGATTTACAATAGAAGATAACTCCACTTCATTATTATAAGAAAGTATCGGCGTCTCCGTATTATGAGCATATTCCAGTATTTCTTCCATAATAGAAGTATCTATTTCAAGTGTTGCCTTAAGCATGCGTTCGGATTCTTTTGCCAGTCTGTACACATATCCCAAAGAAGCTTCTTTCTGGAGCATTTCATCAAATTTGTCCATAAGTTCCTTATTAGGAATATAAACTCTTCCGGATATATTTCTATTTCAGAATATACTTTCAGAAGATCCCTTTTTAAACGTTCCTCAATACGTGTAATGTATTCCATATAGGATTTACAATTTCCCGGCATTTTGCTGAAATCAATGTAAATTACATTATGCTGATTCAAATGTTTTCTGTAATCTTTATCTGCTGGAATCTGAAGCCTGTCAAAAACATCACTGCTTTCAACACCTTTACTGAAAAATGCTCCAATCATGTTTGCCATGACAGTTTTTCCAAATTGCCTGGGGCGGGTAATACATATATGTGTATTTCCCTGCTCTGCCAGTGGAATCAATTCCTTCAACAGGTTGGATTTATCTACAAAATAAGGTCTGGTATATTCGCTTTTGTATAAAGAATAGGATGAAATACTGTTCAGATATATCCCCATACTGTCACCTCATAAGTCAGGCGGATAAAATCATCCGCTTCGCTACTTGCTCATAAACACCAACAATTTTATGTCATTATGCTTTTTACTCTGTGAATCATCAATACTGATTTTATTCTATCATAATTCTTTTGGGAATTCTATTTCTATATTGCATAATTACATGTTTCTGATAAATTACCCGATATGGGTATAGAAGTTATAGATGTGCACTAAATTGTAGTAAATATCAAACCACATAACTCGTTTATTACGTACTCTCCTTTAAGCCGTAACACTGGTACAACAGATCTGTCATTTTTCGTTTATCTGTTCCTCTTATGCCCAGAGACTTGAAATCCACTGTTTCATCAGCTATTTCAGATAAGAATTTTTTCATATCCTCTGATATTTCCGGACTGAGAAACTGCCTTGTATTGGCTGTAATTAACTGAGCCAGGCGAAATACATCGTTTTTATGTTTCTTTATATTTTTGCTGTCAACCTGCTCTCCATTCAACTTACGTTCTGTCAAATCCAGCCACGCTTTTGCCTTAAATGGTATCAAGCACGTTGGACTCAATACCGGAATGCCATCAACCATCTGCTGTCCGGTTTTAAGCAATTCATAATATGCTTCGTTCAGAAGGATTGCTGACAAACTGGAGATTTCATCATCTATTGGAAGCGGGGTAAGAATGGCATCCTCTTCCAATATAATAAAATCTGGATTTCTGGAAAATATCTCTATCATATATGGATATTCTTTACTTTTCGGAGATGTAAAACGGTAAAACTGTGCCTTTCCGGTACTTTTATTCAAGTGTTCATATCCTGCTTCTTTAACATACTCCCAAAACCGTCTTCCAAACTCTGCTGTTATGGATTCAACAATCAATACAATATCTATATCTTTTGTGGCACGAAACGGTAATTCTTCATTTTCCATAATCAAATCACAAGCGGTCCCACCGATAATGACATATTGATTTTCAAAGCTCTGAAATTTTTCCTTAAATTTTGTAAATCCGTTGACCATTACTCCTGCAACCTTCTTTCCTGTAATTCGTCTACAGCTTCTTCAATCCTCTCATCGTTTGTATCTCCAAGGGATAAAACAACCGAAATATCATCCGCACTGTTATCTTCTGAAAATTGTTTCGGGTTGTATGCCCATAGTTCAAGTCTAACCTGCTTATCCGGATCTATCAATTCTTCTGTCAACAATGTTTTATCATAATCTTTCTCACTAATCGCATAAGTGACTACTCGACCTGGATTTAACATTGTTCTCTCAGAAAGTGCTGTTTCCCCTGCAAAAACCATATTCTCTGTAACTTGTGTCTTATCTATATATCCAGTTCTGCGAACAGGAGTAGACAAATATACTTTTACCTTTTCAAATAATTCATATCGGTTATATTTTGACTCAACAAACTTATTGACACCGTCTTTCGCCACCAAAAACAAGTCCGTCGCTTCCAACTGCCTTACTGCTCTGGTCAATGTCATCGCTGTAAATGGAAGTACTTTTCCAGCCTCTGAAATATACAATCGTTTTTTCTTACTGTACAGATAAACCAAAAATAGCTGCTGTGTAGAGTAAACGAATTTTTCAATTTGCTTTAGGGGCTCTTTCTCATCTGTGAGCATTGCTCCGATAAAAGGAAGAAAGACCTGCTTGTCAGTAATAAACGGTATATTATTTTCTATAAAATTTTTTCTTCGATAATTTGATATTGCTGCAAGTCCAAATACAACTGGCACATTATCTATCTGCTGTATTTTTGTAATTTGCTTTTTCAGTGCCGGAAGTGTTGCAAGCTCTTCTGTTGGAATCAGAATTATACAACGTTTATTTCCAATATATGCTGTGTAAAAATCATAACTTCCTGCAATATAAACAGGCAAAGACTCCTGTCGATTCCATGCTTCATATCTTATAGAAATCCCGAATACGCTTGTTAGCATATTTTTCATTCTCCTTTTAACTTATTTTATTTCATTTTAACTTAATGTATGTTAAAAGTCAAGTTTTTGAGTTATTATTAATTTTCAATAAAGGTTTCCACTTATCAGGAATTTGATATGAGTATAGATGTTATAGATGTGCATAATCGAATACAAAAAGATTCCGAGCATACATTAGAAAAACAGGGAGATAAATTTCTTATCTCCCCAAAACTGACGATTCGTATTTTAAGCTGCGATCCACTTTTCCTCACTCATGTAACTCATATGATGTTCCAAGCACCTGATCCAAAACAGCAAGTATGGGTTTATTATTTAATGGTTACTGAGCAATGACCTGCGTTTCGGTACCCCCCCCGCCGCCGGATTTTATGCTTCTTATTGTCTTTTCCAGCGTCTTCATATCAACCGGTTTTGAAATATGGGCATTCATACCAGCCGCCAGAGAATGCTGAATATCCTCTGAGAATGCATTGGCGGTCATGGCAATAATCGGAATTGTCTTTGCCAGCTCATGGGAGCTTCTGCGGATTGCCTTCGTTGCCTCATAGCCGTTCATGACAGGCATCTGCACATCCATCAGGATCATATCATAGTCACCCGGGACAGACTGTTCAAATGTCTCCAGGACCCTTTTACCATTTTCACAGATCGTACACTCCGCGCCCTCAATCTTTAACAGTTCCGTCAGAATCTCCGCATTCAGCTCATTGTCCTCTGCACATAGGAATCTCATTCCTTTCAGGATATTGCCATCCTGCTCTTCTGTTTCTGCCTGTGAAGCCGGAGAAACAGATCTTTCTTCTGCGATTTTCAGATCCATAAAAACCTCAAAACAGCTACCCTGTCCCGGTTCACTTTCCACATCAATGGTTCCGCCCATGGAATCAACCAGATTTTTGGTAATCGCCATTCCAAGACCGGTTCCCTGTATCTTATTTGTCAGGGAATTTTCTGCACGGGTAAAGGCATCAAAAATCCTGTCCTTGAAATCTGCCGACATTCCCATACCATTATCGCAGACTAAAAAACGATACTTTGCATAAACAGATGAATTTGATTCACATTCCTCTGCCAGAAGCTGAATTTCTCCGCCTTCCTGTGTATATTTTATTGCATTAGACAGCAGATTGCTGAAAATCTGCATCAGATGAACCTGATCCCCATTCACCCACTCATGCCGGATGTTTTCTTTTGTAATTGTAAGAGTCTGCTTCTTTTCATATATCTGAGAACGAAATATAGTATCAAGCTCCTGTATAAAATCCGGAATAGAAAAATCAGAATACTTGAAGACAGTTTTTCCTGCTTCAATCTTACTCATATCCAGAACTTCATTAAGGATCCCTAACAGATGCTGTGATGAAGTGTCAATTTTATCCGCATACTCTATTACCTTGCCTTTATCACCGGCATCATGTCTGATCAAAGACGTAATACCAACGATCGCATTCATAGGGGTACGTATATCATGAGACATATTGGCAAGAAAACTGCTCTTTGATCTGTTCGCCTCCTGTGCCACCTGAAAAGCATCCTCTGCCGCCTGTTTAGCCTGACGCAGTTTTGTATTCACTGTTTCCAGCTTGGCATTATTTTCCCGTTCCAAACGGATTGCTTCCTGCTGATTTCTGTACATAACAAAGAAAATCCCCATCATAACACAGGCAGCTACGATAACCGTAAAGATAACGATAAATACCATAATAAAATTGACAAGTTTTAATGTATTCGTAGCAACATACTCCGCCGGAACCAGAAAGATAAGTGTCCATTCGGCATTTTCCATTCTTTTTAATCCGTAAAAATATTCTGTTCCGTCCAGAACTGCATTAGAATAACTGCAGCCTTTTTCTTCCAGTTCCGCCTTTGTTTTCTCAAAGGAAGAATTGTGAAGATACTTCATATTCTGTAAAACAGAAAATACATTATGGCCCTTGATCAGTTCCACCTGATTGCTGTTGAACAGTTTAGATCCATTATCATCCAGTACATACACACTGTTGTTTCCGTTATAAGCTTCGCAGTTAAAATATGGATTCAACTGTTCCATGTCCTGGGCAATTCCAAAATAGAGAATTGAAGTTTTCTTTTCTCCGTTTTGAAGATGTATGGGCTCCGGCAGACGATTCAGAAATACCATCTCTGACTGATTATCCGTCATGGAATCAAAAACAAAACTGATCTTTTCAGGACTTTCTTCAAAATAGTCCAGATCCCGGAAAAGTCCTCTTTTTCCGGATTCTGTATAATATCCACCTTCTGAATCCACTGCCATCAACGTGATCTTATGATCTGCATATGCTGATAATTCATATTTCTTTTTCATATGTCTGCAGAGTTCATCTGTAGTCTGTACGTTTGCATCTCTCAGATAATTACATTCTTCCGTTACCCGGTCCCAGTTTGAATCAATCACATCCTCCAGATTTTGAAACATCTGACGGGTAATCTCTTCCATCTGGTTTAATCGTTCTTCATAGATAATATCCTGGATATAACTATGATACAGGAAAAAGAATGCAAGAAACATCGCTATACCAGTCATACAACAACCCAATATTAAGTTCCGGTAATTCTTTGCCTTATGCATCCTTCCCCTCCGCTTATTTCCATTCAGCGTCTGCTTCACTTAAAGTCTTAAATTGCCCAAAAAACTCTTTTGCCGCATCCATACCTACAATACCACTATCTGTCACTTCCGTTTCCGATGCCAGTTTTTCACTGATTCCGGAAATTGCAACCTGATAAGTCTTTCCATCCTCCAGTTCCATATCTTCAGGATTTACCAACATATATGGATAATTCTTGCCTGTACCAACTGCATCATAACCTTCTTCATACAATGCCTGAATCTGTTTTCCTGTCAGCCTGATTGTTTTAATCGTCTGTGACCAGCCAGTCGGAAGAATGATACATACATCATAGTCTGTAATATTCTTTGCATACAGTTTTCCGCTCACACCATCATTGTTCTGGTTCGTACCATTTCCACTGATCCATGTTCCAAGGGATATAAGAGCAACGTCACTTCCGGTTGCCTCGGCAAAGCATCTGCCCACCAGCTTTGCACAGCTTTCCTGTGAAATTTCCTCTGTAGCTGTTGTGATCACTTCCGGCTGATTATTTACCACGCTGTCCTGATCTTCATCCAGCTGATCTGCCACATCCTTTATTGATGCCTTATCCTGCATGAATTCCTGCATTTTGGTTCCGGTATTTACAATCGTATTTTCCCATCCGGAATAAATAAACGGTGTCGTATTCCCTGCATTGATAAAATCCGAAATATCTGCATAGAAGGTGTCATCTGCCTTTGCATCTTTGAAAGGAAGCAGTCCTGCTTTTAATGTACTGTCCGGATACAGGGCACTGGTTCCTTCTACCGTAGACAGCACCTTCATGACTTTTAATGCATCTTCAAGTTTCTCAGGATCATTCTCCAGCTTTTTATTCAATCCATAAAAACGGTTTACATTTAAAATAAATACATTCTTGCTTCCATCTTCAGACAGGTATGGCATCAGACCAAATTTGTCCGTTGTATCTTCTGATTCCATAATGCCATTCTGTGGTCCCAATAGAAACAGTGAATTTCCCTTTATAAAAGCTTCTCTTGTTTTACTATCATCTACCGGATCACTGTTGCTGCAGTCAAGCATACCGAGATTTTTCCATTTCTGGATATATTCCATGCTGTCCATCATGCCTTCCGTGTCACTGACATTTGCCTTTCCTGACAGGTAATCTTTCTGCCACTGCTTTCCAGACATAGTACCAAGGAATCCCGCATCCGCAATATTACATATATACTGGAAGGCTGAACCAGGATACTGAATCTGTGCCATACATAACGTAACTCCTGCTTCTTTTGCCTTGTCTGCAAGTTCTTCAAGCTCTGTAAAAGATGTTGGCAGCTTCCAGCCATGCTTCTCAAGCAGTGTTTTATTATAGGTGATTCCATAACAGTTGTACAAAGATGGAAGCATATAAAGTGCACCCTCATCGGATACATCTTTCAGACGTGATTCCACATAATTATCTGTAAAATCGTATCCTGAGAGATCAATCATCTTATCACTGACATCCACCACATCTGGCTTATAAAAAGTCTGTGTGCAGATGTCCGGAAGATCATCTGCCTCTAACATGTTCTGCAGACAGGTTGTTGTATTTGCTCCGCTGTACGGGACTACTTCAAGCTCAATCTCTGGATATGTTTTATGCACTTCTTCTATGAAATTGTCCACTTCCAGATAAGGAGCCATAAAAGTAATTGCTTCGTGCTTCTTTGGTGTTTCATCTGTTTTCCCACACCCTATAAGTCCTGTTGCCGCTATACATGCCAAAATAAGACATGCACTTTGTACTTTTTTGATTTTCATATTTTTCTCTCTTCTCCGATAAAATCATTATGGTTCCGTTTATGAAATAACATCCCTGCTGCAGGATTCTTCGCCTGCGAAGGGTCGCTTCAGCGACATAATTCCCCTCCGTCGCAGTGCGATCCTGCCCGGAGGGCTTTTTTATGTTATAGGAACATTACGGAGTAATTTCCTATAACATAAAAAAATACCGTCTCACAGACAGCGCACATCATTTCATGCAACTGGCTGCCATTTTACAGGCCCTGTAGCTTTGCGTCACAGACTTTCATCTGCTTTGCCGATCGTCGTTCTATTACAGATTGTAAATTTATGCAAAATATTGATTTCATTATACTCCTACATTCCACTGTACACAAGAAAAACCTCGCCGCTTTAACGCTAAAAAAAGAACAGCCGATTATATATTCGAACTGTTCTCCTATAACCTGAAAAACTTTTGTTTAGCGGTTCCCCCGTTTATTATGATTAATTGACTTGAAATTGCATTATTCTCAACAGAATTCGAGAGAAAATTTTCTCTTATCGTAATATACTTCTAACCAAATCAATGTAATTCAGCTTTACCGTTTCATAGGAAATATTGTCAGAAATCAATTTCATAGTTGAATCAGCATAATCATCAGCATAAAAATCTTCTCTTATGAGTTTTTCTGCTACAGCCAGCAGATCAACATCCTCCCTGGCAGACGGGGTTATTTTAATATCCATGCCTGATCTGTGCTTTCTAACATCTGCAAAGAGCCTTTTGAAATCATCATCCATTGAAATATAATTTTTCAGCTTAAAGATATCATATAAGTGTCTGGAATTTCTCGTTGCTCTTCCTACCATATAATAATCACACACAGCAAAAATTTTATCTATAATTGTTCTGGATAGTGCCTGTGTCTTCATCTTAAATGGTTCTAACCCATAGTCTCTCAAAATCTCCGCTTCTTCTGTTGCGAGACAATCAAATATTATACTTGTAATTTCCTTTTCTTCTGTTGGATAAGAATACGACATCAATGCTGTCTCCAGCTTCACATATGGTCGCAGACCTCTTTTATCTTCTGAGCAAACTGAATCATATAAGAAATCATAGTGATTATAGTCCTTATCGCTTTCAATAAACTTCCAATTATCAATTGCTAAGTCTAAATCTTCGCTAATTGGTTGTAATAACTGATATTTGATTTTCTTTCTTCTGGCTTCTCCCAAATGTTCTTCAAATGTAATATCAATATCCTCTGAAAAACGGTCTATAGCATGATAAGCCTTGGAAAGGGATGTTCCACCCTTAAACACCACATTAGGATTTCTCTGTACAAGTTCTTTTAATATCATTGTCACATAATAATCTTTTTCCACGATACTTTCATCTATGCCCGTTCGCTCTGATACCGTTACAATAATATCCCTCAACAATTCCTTATCATCTTTATGCAAATACATCATCCAACCTCAATTCATAATAATATTTAAATATTGCAATCGGAAACTCTCTTATATAACTATCCACGTCTTTTTTTGTGATGCCATGTATCCGCACAAATTGAGATACTTTATCATGAGCCACATCATAGCTTTCATCCAGATACACATCCAGATTCTTTAATAAGTCAAGTAACTGCAGCACATAAACATTTTCTTCATTTACCGGAACCACTGGCTTTCTTACAATGAATGTTCTCTTTCCAATTGGAACTTCTCTTACTTTTGCAGCCATATTGTTGCTGACAATCTCAACTTTATTGGGAACCTGCGTTGAAATTCCCAACTGATTGGCAAATGTATTTCCCGAATAGAAGCCATCTACTTTCCCACCTCTGGAAACATATTTGTATCTGGCAACCGTATCTGCATTTACACCTACACTTGTTTTTAATCGTGATTTCTTAGGCAAATAATAAATGCCGTTCTCATATTTCTGCAGTTTTCCTTCATTGCATAACTTTTTTAACTGCTGGTTTACTGCAGATTTTGTAATTCCCTTAATCACTATATCAGAAAAGAATATAGGCTCTGCTTCCTTATAATTGTTTTTCAAAAATTCATATAGCATAAACCTCTCTCCTTCTATCTAAATATTTGTAACCAGTTAAGTTATTTTTGTTAATTATATTCTATTCTTATTCTTAGGCTCTGTCAATGTTATTTTGATAGCTATTGTTAGTGTATCCAGAGCAAAATAAAACATAAAAGAATCTTTCATTCTTTTCTCTGGACAAATAAAAATACGGCATCACACAGACCGGCTCATGTGATACCGTAATATTCTTTCTTATATCTTCAGCACTCGCAATCACAACCTGCAACGATAATAATATGACACACAGAATGATTGCTGTAATTTTTCTTAAAACAACAGCTCCATCTGATCCCCCACTTCAATTCTTGCAGTGACAAGTTCATCCGGTTCTTTCCCTCTTTTATGTTCAGCTTTCAGATACTGCGTACCGCCTCTCAGACTTGCAGCGATCAGATTCAGCACATATATATTGTCAAAACGATTATAGATGGACTCTCCGCCCAGACCGGTAAGACAGATAAGCTGTGTGTTGCTCTTTTTTGCCATATCCATCAGTGGGATCAGCAGATGGGAGGCATTGGTCTGCGCAAACGGATTGTCCATGATCAGAACCTTTCCCTCATTTTTATCTGCAAAAATGTCTGTATCATCCCGTCTCATATAATACAGAAGACTGGACAGGATTACAAATGCAGACAGAAATCCTTCTCCGCCTGAGTTTCTGGAAACCTCTTTCCATGTAATCGGATATTCCCTCCGAAGGATCGGCTACAGTGTATTCAGCCGATTATCTGCAGTATAGCCTTCAGAAGATCTCCCTGAAGATAATAGGTCGTCTCAAAATGAAGGTATGATAACGATACTTTATCCCACAACAGTAAGATCTTTGGCGGGAATTCTTCATCCCCATCCCAGAACTGAAGCAACACAGAGAACTCCGGAAGAACAGGCATTTCAAATGTCAGATCTGCCCCTGCCAGACGTTTCGTCTGCTTTCCTCCCAGACAGATACAGGCCTGCTTTAACTCTTCCACTTTGCCGGAAAATGCTCTTGCATACTTTTCCACAAAAGGATCTGTTGACGGACTGCTCCCGGCAGTTACAAACCTGCCCACAGGCTGCCACTGCCCGGTAAGAGGAGGCAGTATCTCCTGCCCGGAACAGCAGAGAAAATCATAGATTGTCATAACAACTGTATATTCTCTGCAGTCCGTCCATTCTTCGCCTGTGGCATATTCAATAGCACCGTTTCTGCGATTGATCCGATATTCTGTTCCAATATATTTCAAATACAGATATTCTTCATCGTGTTTCAAACCATATTTCTTTATCAGCTTATCCTGATCATATTTTAAAAACAACTCTCTTCCTATATATACCTGTTTTTCATAATTATCCATAATATACTTTATTCCATTTCTTATTTTAATCGAATCAAGTAAGTCCCCTGCGGAGGTTGCGAAAAGCAATTATTCGTTATACCAGACATAAATACAGGAAATATGCGACATAACACAACAGCATAACCACACCACAGGGTTTTCTTAATTCTTTATGTCTGAATGTACCAATCCAGAGTATTGCTCCACACAGAACTGCAATTACAGTATCAATAATAAATTTGCTCTCAAACGGCACAGTACAGATGAGAGCTGTTGTACCGATAACAAACAAAATATTAAAAATATTGCTTCCGACTATATTTCCAATGGCAATTCCTGTATTTCCTCTTCTGGCAGCTGTTACTGATGTGACAAGTTCCGGAAGAGATGTTCCCAGTGCAACAATTGTCAGCCCGATAAATCTCTCACTCATGCCAAAATAACGGGCAATCTCCGTTGCTCCGCTGACTGCAAAATCACTGCCCTTTACGACCAGAATTCCACCGATCACCATCAGGAGCATACATTTCCATATCGGATTATCCTTTGCTTCTGCTTCTTCCTGATCGTTCCCTTTCTTTGCCATCACAAACAGATATCCCAGATATATCAGAAACAGGATCCAGAAAATCACACCTTCAATAAAAGTCACCTCTGAACCTGTGATTCCAAAGATCAGCAAAACAATTGTTATCACTGTCATAAACGGAATTTCGTAAAGAAGCGTGGATTTTTGAATCGCTACATTCGTAATTACTGCTGTGATTCCCAGGATAATCAGAATATTCAGGATATTACTTCCGACTACATTTCCAATGGTAATACCTGCATTCTTATTTATTGCAGCAGTAATACTGACTGCTGCCTCCGGCATGCTGGTTCCCATTGCTACAATGGTTAATCCGATGATCAACTGTGGAATTCCCAGCTTTTTCGCAATACTGGCTGCACCCTCCACAAACCAGTCTGCACCTTTCACCAGAAACAAAAAACCTGCCAGCAAAATAATAACCTGTAAAAACATCATTTCTACCTCTCTTTCTTTTATTACGTACTCACAAAATCAAATATAAAAAGATTCCGGGAATACATTTATTTTGCAGTAGGTATAAAAAAAGAGACTCCTACTGCATTCACAGTAAAAGTCTCGCAATTTCATCACTTTCCGAGTTATATGTTTCAATAACTGTCCTGACGAAGAAGTGAACCGAATCTACTCGGCAAGCTACTCCCTTTTTACAGATATATTCTAACAAACTGGCTCTTAAAAATCAATTATTTTTTATCATAAGATTCTCCATAATATAAAGAAGCCGGTTACTGTTCACTCCGTTCTCAGCAGCAAAGAAGCCACCTCCCTGTGTCAGAATCTGCATCAGAAATCTGCAGTATTTAAAATTTTCTGGGGTATATATCTGTCCTTTTTCAGAACAGCTTCCATTTTTTTGAACATTATTTCATCAAAACTGGAGAAAAATTGTGTACTGATATTTCTGTTCTGATGCTCCTTTGTCTCCGGAAGTTCAGTTATCTATTCTGCTTTTCCAAGCATAGCCTGATATGCCGGCACAAAAGGAAGGATTTTCCATCTGCTGCGAAATTTTTCTGCCAGATTTTCGTATATACCGATACCCTCATAATCCAGATCCCCGAAATAATAAATTGTATTCTTCGGATGTTTCATATAGGGTTCCGCACACAGATCAAAATCCTGAAAAGAACGGATAATGCCCTTTCCTGCACCAAAAATTTCCGTATGTCCATTCAGCAGGTAATTGCGCATACTGAAAAAAGGATCTTTATTTTCCAGAATCAAGAAGCAGCTTATCTTACAGTAAGATATTCCACTGCAAAAATCGCCAGCACACCTACCAACACACTAAGTAATACATAACACAGAGCTATTCCCATATGTCCATCCCGGATCAAATCCGAAGATTCCAGTGCAAAGGTTGAGAATGTGGTAAATCCACCGCAGACTCCCACCTTCAGAAACAAAATCATCCTTGGCGGAACAGACAATTTCGCCACCAGTACTGTGATTGCTCCGATCACAATACATCCAATCACATTGATACAAAAGGTTTTTGCCGGAAAAATCATGGTTTTCCCTGTGGGAATCAGCCCGATCAAGTACCGCAATACTGCTCCTGCAAAACCACCCAGCCCTACTGCCAAACAATTCATCATTTTATCTCTCCAAAATCAAGCGGATAAAATCATCCGCTTCGCTATGCGGCTCTATACCGAATAACTGCTTCGCAGTTTATTCGGTTAATATAAATTTACTTGTTTATCTACGAGTTTTTCCCCTTCATACTGCAATTTTAAAGAAAAAAATCGCTCATCTCCTGAAAGAAGCAAATCCAGAAAAACTCTGTCACCTTCCCATGTGGGAAGTGTCGGCACAATAGCTTTATCTATCCAGTAAAGTTCTCCTTCATTGCATTCTGTTAATTCACCAATATATTCGTTGGCTGTAAACACACACATGAGCTCCGGTTCACATTTATCGCTTATAAATGTAACCAGACCTCGAAGTTTATATGATGTCAGTGTTAATCCTGTTTCTTCTTTCACTTCACGCAAAAGACATTCCTCAGGGGATTCCTGACCCTCTGCATGTCCGCCGACTCCAATCCACTTTCCCTCATTTATGTCATTGTGCTTTTTTATCCTGTGAAGCATCAGATATTTGCCATTATTTTCTATATAGCATAAAGTCGTTATTGTCATTCTTACACTTCCCTAAACAAAATTACCATACCAAATGTTCTGAGTACCGGGCAACGACACATCCCTGTTGCCAGACAAAACAAACTACTGCAGTGCGGCACGCTTTACCTGGGTCAGTGCCTTCGACACCGCAGGTACTGAAATGATGATTACTGTGATAATGCCCTCTGCCAGCAGATAGCTGTAATTGTATAAGATCGGATATACGGCTGTCAGAGATTTCGGGAAATTGTCCGGCATATAGCTCATCCAATAAAGATAACCGCCCAGAGAATGAAAAGCTCCTCTGGCAATTACAGCTATTATGTATCCTTTCAGAAGTCCATGACTCTGTTTTGCAAATAATCCTGCCAGTCCAAGTGCCGCAAATGCAAGTATGTAATCACAGCACACCTGAAAAAATGAAAGTATATAAGGCTCCTGGATAAACTGCAGGATTCCGTAAGCAAACCCGGCCATAATACCTGTTCCGACCCCATACCAGTTTGCAATCAGAACAATAAAAAGCATACTGCAAAGAGTGACGCTTCCTCCCCACGGCAGTTTGAAGATTTTCAGATAAGACGTAATAAAAGCAAGTGCAATAGCTACGGCACAGAATACCAGTTGTCTTGTGGTAAGCTTTTTCTTGTCTGAATTCTTCCCTGCAAAATAAATCGCCAGGAAAAACAAAATGATTCCGGCAATAACTGTAATCACATATCCGGCAGTTGTAAGTCCGCCATCAGCAGTTACCATAAAACCAAACATGAAATGACCTCCCTCTTGTTATTGATTTTTGTTTAATTGATTTTATCTGTTGTTCAGATACTAATTTATTATAAGGATTTTATCATTCTTCGTCAATTATTCGTCGCTTACGTTTTCAATTTATTCGCTATTCTTTACAGCCTTATTTTAAACTTTTTACACAACAGAAAAACCCCGGAAACCTTACGATTCCGGGGTATCTTACGTTTGGACACAATGTACCTTGCGGTACCCAATATATATAATTAAGATGTTATGCTAAAATTATTCGATAACTGTAGCAACACGTCCTGATCCTACAGTACGTCCACCTTCACGTTTGTGAGGTTCTTAAAATTCCATTATTTTCTGTGATTTCCGTGTCCATATTTTCTTGTGTTGTGGATTTTCCAGGCTATATTTCTATTCTCTGCATTTTTTAGTATCAAAATGGTATCACAGCGACTTCATTTCTCACTATAATATCTCTTATCTATTTGGTAAGTATCAATGCTCCTAAGAAAACAGCAATACTTAAAATAAAATCCTTTTTCACCAGAAAATTTTTATATTTCACTTCTAGCCAGAGATTCAGGACTGTCGCACATATAAGTATTGCACACCCTAACAGTATTTGCGCTATACTGCTGTTTACAACAAAAGCCATTATAATTCCTTCGCCACAAACAATTGTAATTGGTATCACCATAAACTGTTTCACAATTCGATTTTCCGATATAGGAATAAATAGACCATCTGTGGCTTTTTCAAGAATACTATCCAACTGTTGAACCATACTCCGTAAAGTCAATCGAAAAACGGCAAATATACTGCCTAACAACAACATATAACGTATTTCTTCTTGCTGTAAAAATGGCAGCGTCCAATAAAAAGGCATTTTATAAATTCCTAGACATATCGTAAACAAAATCATTCCCATTATTATCCAATTTTTGCCTAATCTATAAATGGATATTTGAGCTTTCCATATCAATGGAAAGTAGTATAAAAAATTGGATACTTTATTTTTTCTCTGTAAATATCTCACCATTTTTTCTTTTGCATATTGATCTAACAATACAGTATTATTAAAATTTTGAGCAATACGTACTTTTTCCAAAAATTGCATCTCATCTTCATACTTTAAAGCATTTATTTCCAGAACACCAAAATCATAAACTAGCATATACATCCATATTCCTATATCTATAATAATACATATAAAAAAATATTTAAGCGATATTACCAAGATTATACTAAATAACAGCCATATTCCAATATCTCTTCTTTGATTTGCATGATATATTTTCCATCTCATTAAATTAGTTGTATTTAATAACAAAAATATTATGAGTAATATAAATAGAAAATTTCTATTCAAATGGATTCCATTAATACAAGCTGAAAGAATGATTGAAAATATAATGTCCTTTAAGGTTAACCCTATATATTTTATTGATATCATTTGTCTTAACCTTTTCTCTTGAATGAAAAACAATGATGCCGGTTTTATTATAATTGCCGGTTTAACATTAATAAAACAAACGCCAAACGAGTATAATATCAAAAATCCAAATACCAGATAACATATTCGAAGATTACATGCATTTATTTTCCGAATTATTGGAAAAAAATTAATCACAATTTGATATCCAACAACAGCTGCCGCAACTACCAAAGACAATATAGGTATCAGCATATTTTCTATTAATCTTTTAGTTTCTCTAATCTTATTCACACATAACAGTTTTCTGTACTCCTGCATAATGCTCTCCCTCACCAATTAAGGACATATATATTTGTTCCAACGAAGTTTCCTTATTCATCTGCTGCTTTTGTAATATTTCTGTCTTTGTTCCTTGTTCGACTATTCTTCCATCATATAAAAAAATATATCTGTCACAAAAATCTTCAGCCAAACTTAGTAAATGTGTAGATATGAGTATCGTTTTATCTTGTTTCTTCAAATTTTTTAAAGTATTTTTGAATTTATATGTTTGTGCTGGATCCAACCCATTAAACGGTTCATCTGCCAGCAGCACATCGTATTGCCGCAACAATGCAAGTGCAATCATAAGTTTCTGCAACGTTCCTTTTGAAAGTGCTGATGGAATTTTGTTAAGGTGCTGATTAAGATTAAATTCTCGAATTAATGAATCAACTGTCACTGAGTTCTCAGGGTACAGTGCTTTAATAAACTGAAGATGCTCCCAAACAGTCAACTCTTCATAGTACACTGGAATATCTGGAATGAACGTCACAGGATTATTCTCTCTTTTAATAGAAAATATATCATTATCACCAATAATAATTTTACCATTATTAGGTTTCATTTTTTTTATCATGAGTTTTAGCATTGTTGATTTTCCTGCGCCATTAGGACCAATTAAGCCTGTTATCTCTCCCTTATTCATTCCAAAATTAATATCATGTAATATTGGCTTCTTATCATAAGCAAAATTTACGTTTTCTACATTTACATACATATCTCTCGCCTCCCTGTTTTTCTTATATATACACCTTAGAGGAAGTTTAAGGTCAAGAAAAAAAGAGAACATTTTCTATTTGTCCTCTTTTTCTCAAAAATATCTTCACATTCTTATTTTGTTTCATTACACACTATAATCCGTAATATTGAAACCACCAAAATCAAACTCAAAATAAGAGTTATTACTTTAAACGGAGCACTCATATATGTATTACATAATTTCAAATATAATTGCACGCACATAATGACTGCAATTACTCCCCCTACAATACAAACAATTAATTTAGAAGTATCGAAAATTTTTTGTATCCTGTCCTGCCGTTTTATTCTCTCCAATTGGTAAATATATTCCTCTTTTCCAGATACCATTTTATCTAACATCTCTTCTGATAAATCAGTCACACTCATATCCATTTTTATCAACTCTTCGCATAAAAAATAATTCTGCCTAAGTCTATTTTCTTCTTCTTTAATTTTAAGCAAATGTGTATTTAAAACACTGGTTAATGCTTCCTTTTCATATAAAATTTTTCTAATATCTGAAACCGGAATATCTAACATCCTTAACATTTTTATACGATTTAACAAAAGAATATCTTCCTCTGTATATTCACGATATCCATTTACAGGATTTCTTTTCGGAATTAATAAATTTTCTTTCTCATAAAATCTGATATTATAACTTGTAATTCCAGTTCGTTTTTCAACATCTTTTATCTTCATTACAGCCTCTTTTATGTTTCGTATTTTTTTATTGCATACAATGTCCCTGACTGCTATAATTTACATCATGGGTGCTATCATAACGGTAGGCGGTTAGTCCTTCAACAGAGGGACTGTGACCCTCTGATTACATAGAAACTCGAAAGAGAATCCACTGGAAAGGAGGGCTAAGCCATGAGTATTGTTGATTTTATAGCAGTAGTGAGCTTCGGCTTAACCTGCTTTGGTCTTGGATATACCTTTGGCAAGGATAATAATAAACCACAAAAATAGCCGCCCTGGTCTGGTAAACTAAGCGGCAATTTTTGTCAAAACATATATCGGACTAACCGTCTATCGGTAGCACTCTTTATCTATAATCATATTAGCACGCATGTGTGAAAATGTCAAAAATTTTCTTCATTCTCTTGGTTATTAATCTCCTTAATCAGCTGTACTGCCTTCTCTGCATCATCGGTTTTCACGAATATATCCACACCATATATTCCAAATCCAGGTGCCCCATGCATTGCAACATTCGCACCTGCTTCCTGTGAAAAAGCTACTATTCCATTTTGCTTTAACATTTCTACAAGTTGTTCTGTCTCTACTATATTCTGTGCATTATAAATTTTTGTCCATTCTACCTTAGATAGGGAAGTTTCCTTTTTCTCCTGAACATTTGACGAATTCTGGTTTCTTTTTCGATTAATAAATGCCAAGAGCCTAAGAATAATAAATGCCATAATAGTAATACCAATCAGAAATCCCAATGCTAACCGTGTTATCTGTGTTTCTGTAGCTCCCATTCTGAATAAGCATACACCATAGATGACTGTAAAAATTCCTGCACATATCACACTGGTGAGAAAATCTCTCCATATAGTAGCACTTTTTGGCAAACATTTATCCCATATTCCATTGTACACCATAATAGAGGCGTACAGGATTCCTCCTACCAAAGCAGTTGCTGTCTCTCCTAAAACCAAACGAATATCCACCGTTAATAACATCTGAATAATAATCGCTAACACACTAATCACAAACATTGATGCAAATGCAAGATTTCCAGCCTTTAATGCTTTTTGTTTCACCCATTCTTCATACACCGCAACTTTGTCCAATGTTTCTTTCATCTCTTTATTCATAGTCTGGCTCCTTTCTCCATCCAGGAGCTCTCTCATCTCAACATCGTAATACTCAGCAAGTTGAACAAGTATACTGAGATCTGGCATATTTATTCCTGTTTCCCATCTGGAAACTGTTCTTGCAGATACTCCAAACTTTTCAGCAAGCTGCTCTTGTGTAAGATTCTTTTCTTTACGACATTGCTTTAAAAAAGCTCCAATCTTTTTTGTGTCCATGTCTCTACCTCTCTTCCACTTACAGCTTACCAATATGTGACAAAATTACCACGACATAAAACGAGAATCCGCTAATTTTCAACCGGACATCGTATGTCTAAAACAAATAAACGGTATTTTCACCCCAAAAGCATTCTATTTCTCTATAAATTAACCTTCTCTTTTATGTCTATCCATAAGCAGCAGAATAAACATAACAAACCATATCACCCATGCTATTAAACAACCGATTCCTATATACCAAATATCTATTATCATTCCAGCAATAAAAGGAGTCGACATAAACATCATTCTTTTCCCATATACCTTACACATAGCATTTTCATCATATTTCTTTCGTTCTTCCGCTGATTTCATATTATAACCAGACAAGAATTTAGATGCTTGTCCTTTTGACCTATAAAACCATATTCCAAATAAAAGCATAATCACTGCCATCGCAAAGTCAAAAACAATATAGAACATATAATGCTTCCTTTCAGTCGATTCCACAACTTGAATTTATCGTCTTGTTCCATTCTTATCAAAATTCTTTTTTAATGCTATTTCTGTTGGGAGAATAGACCCAATTAAAGGAATAAGTTGAACACCACAGATAATCCCTCCTATACTCCCAACACAATCTTCATTTTTTCCAATCACTAAAAGCATGAATATTACTGTTATCGGCAACATAACCATTCCACAGACATACCAGACTTTACCACAATATTTATGAGCAAATTCCCATGTGTCTTTGTTCTTCATAGACATCGAAGTCCGATATCCAAATACTGAATTTATTTCCTTTGGAGCCTTTTTCATAAAATATCTTCCAAAACCAATCATCGTAAATGGAAGAAGCAAATCCATAATCAACATAAAAATCCAAAACCCCATTGTAAACCTCCTTTACTACAACTTCCGATTGTGCGTTTGTGCAAAACACCTTTATTTCAAACGTATGAAAAATATTGACATTCGCCGAGATTACTTAGCACGTCTCTAAGCACAAACATAAAGTTCAACTTGCTTTTGTTTATAGTTTCTCCTTCAATTCTACTGCAGTAATTTTGTACTTTCTCAAGTTCTTCAAACAGTAATCTATTACAAATTTCTTTAGCTTCCTCCAAAACAAGAGCATCACAATACACCGCATCGATAGAATATTCTTCTTCTTCCACTATTAAGCATTGTTTTTTAGATTGAAATCTTTTTGCAAAATTTGAAGCAATTAGTTTTTTGTAATCTTCATCGCACAATTCTATTGTACAAGGAACAAAATTATCATTATTTTGCTTTTTGTAAAATGTAATATCAAGCATTGTTGTTACCTCCAGTTTTCCTTTTTTTCACTTTTTCACGAACTTCTTTAACTTTTTCGGGTGAAAGGTCATCGTAAAGTTTTATTCCTTTTGCTTCAGCCCTTTGCTTCGTTTTTGGAGAAGCTTTAGCTTGGACTAAAGCTATGCTAACCCCTTGCTCGCTGAATTTATCAATATCACTTGGAAAAATTTTTGCTCTTGCTTTAATTTCTCCATAACCTTTTTCAGCCATTCTCGGCTCCCTCCAATCATCTGCTAATATTTATTATCTGCGCTAATCTTTTAAACACCTATCCAGAATAGAAATTAACTTTTGTTCATCTTCCTTGGGATAGATAAAATCACCCAAATGTGAATTTCCTTCTGTAGATTGAATATCTATTCCATATTTCTCGCCAATCTCTTTAACCATCAACTTAATATCTCTATGTTCAGCCAGTTTTTGAATAGCTTTATTTTCATCCTCAGATTTCTGATAATCGACTATAGAAAAATTATTATACATCATCCTCTACATCCTCCTTAGTGAACACATTAATATATAAATTTTCTGCTACTCAAAAGAACAATATGTAAATTCGTAGCTAAAAATTTTACTCTGCCATGCCACATACTGTGAACCTCTCACAGTATAAGCAATTTTTTGTTCACCTTCTGCATCTAAGACATATTAAAACAATCCCGATTTGAGAAAAAGCCCAAAGAACTTTTAATGTCCCTTATGCTTTTCTCTTTTCTTTCGCTGTTTTAGTTCAAACATTCGCTGTTCTTCCGCCTCTTTTTTCTTTCGTTTTTTTTCTTTACGCTCCTGCTTGTTCTGTTCCTGTTGTAATTTCAACGCCTGTTGCGATTTTGTGCCAATGCCAGTTTCCAGTATCTGTTTTCTTGCTACACGCTGCATCCGTTTCGGATTTCTTTTTATATCCTTTACAATAGCTTCAACAGCTGGACTGAATTTCAAACCGAAATAGTATTTTTGAACATATTCCTGCACTTCATAATCTTTTGGTTCTACGCCAAATATTACCTTTGCCACAGATAATTTACCATCTTCAATATGCTCAAATATGCCTACCCAAAATGGTTCTTCAAAATATACCGTCAATCTTCCATTTACTTTGTCCATAAAAATCCCTCCTAAAATTTATTGAACAAAGAATGGACAACCCGGAGGGGCAGGTTACTTACCCTATTTATATAGGACGGCCGGGCTACCTACCGGCTCTGGCACATCAAAGATGCACGTTGCGTTTTTATCTTTGTTTTGATAACTTTCAATTTACCTTCACTTTATTTTACCATAGTGCTTTCTAAAGTTCTATTCTAATATACAAAAATGTAAAAAAGCGATCTTATCCCCCTCGCAATCACACATATATCATGTTTTTCAATACAATTTCTTCTGCACTAGCTTTTATATTATTCATCAGCCTGACCCACTCCATCTGATCCTGTGCCTTTAATTCTTCAGTTACACCCTGTTTTTCTGTCATCTGTTCCATAAGCGTTTCCACCTGTTCTCTAGCTTCCTGATTAGTCTGATTCAGATGTTCATTCAGCTTTCCAGTCAATAACAAATACTGATACCTTGCTGATCTGTGTTCTTTTAAGAACTGCTTTCGTAACATTCCATATTTTCCATATGTCGGTTCTTCTTCGTTCAAAACCAGATCCGGCAAATAGTAATCTCCATGCAACATATAACTCATTCCATTTTTCGCATCATAAATCTGTTTTTTCATAGTCTAAATCTCCAATCCTTTGTATTTTGTTCTATTTTTCTTACGTTGTTGGTTTTCAATCTGACTCTTTTGAGTCGCCCATTCCAACTGTTTCAGAACGCTTCCCTTTGGCATTTGCTCCATTCGCCGTTTTTCTTCCAGTGTCCTTTGTTCTTTAATATCCTGCTGCACCACATCCTCTACAGTTTCTGATCCCAAAATACGCACCACTCTGTCATATCTGTCCGAAATCTCTTGTAAACGTTGATTATCATTTAATAATTCCCCATTTTCTTTACGCACATCATCTAACTGCGTTTGGATATCATCACATTTCTCCGTAGATTTTTGATATTTGTTTTTCCAGCTTTCTATCGTTTTGTTAAGTTCTACAACCTTTCCAGCTAATGCAGCAATCTGATTCTTCATCTTGATAAACAATGGCTTGATTTTATTTTCTCTGTAAGGTACTGCACGTTCAAATGTTCCTGCCTCCGGTAAAAACGTCTTAATCATTCCATATTCTTTTATTTCTTTACTGGCATTATCCATAATCGGCTGCAGCACATCTCGACGCTCTTCCAGACTTTTTACTTCTTTTTCTGCGTCCTCTGCCCTTTGTTCTGCTTCTTGTTTCTCCCTGATTGCCTGTTCCTTATCGTCTTTTAAAATCTGGATATCTGCTCTGAATTCCGCAATTTGTGCTGTCAGTTCTTCGTTTTCTGCAGTTAGATACTCTTTCTCCTGCTCCAACTCCTGTACTTCCTTTTTTCGCTCTTTCTTCTTGAAGTTATAAACATCCAAATGTTCCTCATGAGTACCTTTCTGTTCCCATTCAATGCCATGCTGTTTTGCAATCTCTGCCAGGACCTTTTTTTCATGGTTCATCCACTGGTTCAACTCTGTATCATGCTTATTTCCACCTTGAAATCCAAGACTTTTTAATGCCTGTTTCAACGAAACTCTAGTGTCCATTCCTTTTCCTTTCCAGTCAGTCACATAAGGAATAAAATCAATATGTAAATGTGGAGTAGACTCATCCTGATGTAGATAACACCCAAATACCCGTAGCGTTGGATTCCGTTTCTGGAAGTCCTTTACATATTCATCCAGCACTTTTACAGCCATATCTCCTTCTACTGTTCCGACAGCCATATCTTCTCGATTTCCAATTTGAAAAATCACTTCGTGGAACAACTTCTCTTGTTTTCCCTGCCGAATTTTTTCATAGTAATTTGTAATCTGCCGATCTTTTCTTTTTCCGATGTTGTATCTCCCAACAGCATCATCAAATAACTCTTTATAGACTTCCTTCAGATTTTCATTCTGGTAACAAATATTTAATTGTACTCTGTCCGGTTCTACATTCTCTGCGAAAAACTCTCTCCTGTTATGGGCCAAAGAACCTTTCCCTATCATACCGCTAATTGTTCGTTTTATCATAATGTTTCTCACCTCTTTTCTGAGCAAGTGCCAGATAGCACATAATTTTTATTTACGCCAATCATGGCGATATTAAGAAATTTTCGCCGGATACGGCGGTTTTGTTACTTTTGTCAAAAGTAACGCAAAAGCACTTTCGACAGCCGTACCGTCCATCAAAAGTACCCTTGCGCCATGCCGGGGGCTATCCAATCAAATTATTCCGGTATTCTTGCCTGTACATATTCCAGATCGCCACAGTACGGTGTCCCCACCAGATACCATTCTCTTGCCAGATTCATCTCCATTCTTGTCCGTACCCACTTATCATCAACCAGAACTTCCAGACCTTCGCCACAGTGAAATCCCGTATCAATCCATAAGTCTGATGCCAACAATCCATATCTGTCATTACTGCTGTTATATCCTAATCTTCCCTGTTTCATTGTATCTTTCTCCCTTCTTCACAACTATCAAATTTACAGTAATCTCACATTCCAGCCATAGTTTTCCGTCTGCACCTTACCAACTTTCTCCTTGTTTACTTCTCACAGGTGCGTGACACGCTCCTGTAAAAAGATAGTCAATAAGAACTGTTACCATCGAAAGCTCTCTTGCATTCCTTTTCTGTCCAGATACTCCTGCCGGAACTTTTCCCGTTCTTCTTCTGTTGGTGCAGTTTTGGATTTACTGTATACCTCACGATTTACCATTGCATCCAGCTTTTTCTCCAAACCTTTTCTTATATCATCTGCTTCCTGTTCCTGATCCAGTAAATGATATTTTATAATCTTTCCAAATAACTCCTCTGGAATCATAACGTTTTTCAAGTTCTCACCTTCTTACAATTTATGTAAGGACGCAACACTGCAATGTCTTTACAGATTGCAACCTTGCATTTTAATTCCGCATTTTCTATATACTCTGCAATGTTGCACCCTTAATTTATTCCGGCTTAACTTTATCTAAATCCCAATACCATGAATTACCGATTCGTCTTGCCTTAATTCCAAGTTCCTTTTTTGCATTTTCCAGTGTTCTTTTAGAAATATTCAAATCTTCTGCCATATCAAAGATTTCACTGCTTTGCACAGAAGTTGATGTTTCTGCCAGTTCCCTCAGCATCTTCTTTACCTGTTCCAGTTTATTTACCTTTGGGGCAATTCCACCAAGCACCTCATCTGCTGTGATTTCATAGTCACCTATCCACTCAAATCCTGTTTCTGTCAGGCGAAATGCTTTGGAATGCCCAAATGCAGCCAGATTATTTTTAATCTGAACCACTGCTCTTAAATCCGGTTCTCCCTCTATTCTTCCTACCAGTAATACGCTTCTGGCTACTGCAAAAAAATCAATCGAACCCATTCCTCTATATGCAGCTTTATTTCCACCAGCTTTATTCATATGTCCGATTAATAAAATTGCACATTTGTATTTTTCTGCCAGCAAGCTCAATCTTTTCGTCATATCCCTTGCTTCATTTGCCCGGTTCATATCCATTGTTCCTCCAAGGTATGCCTGAATCGGATCTAAAATAAGCACTCTCGCACCAGTCTGTTTGATAGCAGTTTCCAGTCTTTCATCAATCATGGAAAGTGATTTTTCTGTTTCATCTATAACCATGATTCTTTCACAGCCCGCTTCTGCCAGCTCCAGTCTGGGTTTTACTGTATCTGCCAGTCCATCTTCTGCTGTCTGATAAATAATATTTACTGGTTCTGTTACTTTCATATCATTATCCAGTCCTTCCCCTTTAGACAATCTCGCTGCAATATTTAATACCAACGTAGTTTTTCCATCACCCGGATCTCCCTGAATAATCGTTAATTTTCCATAAGGGATAAATGGATACCAGAGCCAGTCCACTGTCTGGGACTGGACATCTGACATCTTTATCATTTTCAATTCTGTTTTATTCTCATTTCTCTGTTCCATAAATTCCTCCATTTTCCAAACTATTCTCGCCAATTATCTGTTGTTCTCTGGAAGAATTCCTGCTATAATCAACTTGTCTAGGGTTGACATTTGTGGATTCGTCCCCATTTGTCACATTGCTCCGGTTGTTCGTACTTCCGGAGCTTTTTATATTTTCATCATCCAGCATATCTGCCACCACTTTCTGCTGATCTGGATATAAGTGCCCATAAGTATTCAATGTAATGCGAATGTCCGTATGTCCAAACCTTTCTTTAATCATCAATGGTTGCACTCCCTTATTAATCAGAAATGCCGCATGACTGTGACGAATGTCGTGTACTCTTATCTTTTTTACTCCGGTCTTTTGAACCACCTGTTTTAACTTATGCTGTACCGCTTCATGAACCATTGGAAAAATTCGTTCATCTTCGGGCAACTCATACAGTCTGCTAATATAGTCCCGAATCTCTTTTTTCAGAAATTCCGGTATAGATATTGTACGGTTCGATTCTTCCGTTTTCGGAGACGTAATGACGTCTTCTCCATACATACGATAGTAAGTTTTATTGATATGAAGTAGATTCCTTTCAAAATCAATATCAGCAGGTGTAATGCTGAGTGCTTCGCCTTCTCTCGCTCCTGTCCAGAATAATAATTCAAACAGCACATAATATTTGCTTCCCAGTTCTATTCCGGTCATAAACTGTCGATATTCTTCAATTGTCCAAAACTTCATTTTCTTTTTCGAAGTCTTTCCCATGCGTTTTACCTTGTCACAGGGATTATCTGCCAGATTGTAGATATTCTTCGCATGATTGAACAATGCCGTCATCTGATTCTGTATTGTTTTCAGATAATCATCTGAATATCCTTTTTCAATAATCGTATTCTGCCACTGGATAATCTCTGCTGGTGTGATACTATTCATTGGTCTGTCCTTAAAATAGGGTAACAGTTGAGCATTCATCGTATCTCTTTTGTTCTTGATACTCCTGTCCTTCAATGACTGGGACTTATCCCGGAAATAGACTTCTACAAACTCTCCCATTGTCATATCCATGTCTGCTTTCGCTGTTCTTTTATACTCCGCTTCAAAATTTAATGCTTCTTTCTTAGTGCGGAATCCTCTTTTTACTTTTCGCTTTTTGGCTCCTGTCCAGTCCTCATAATAAAATGAGACATACCAGGTTCCTCTTTCTTCATCTTTGTATGCTGCCATACTTTCTCACCCCCTTTACATTGCAATCTGGGAATATCCATAAAATTTCTTTTCCCAGAATGCTCTCGGTATCTTGCCCGCAACGGTCACATATCCCTGATCTGCAAGCTCTTTGTTCAGTTTGCGAAGCAGCTTGTAAGCATATCCAAGTGAAATCCCCATGCTCTCTGCAACTTCTTCCGCTGTAATCATATAGTTCTGTCTCTGCATATCATTTCCTCCTTGTCTATAATTATCATTTTCACTGATACTATATCATTTTAAATAATCATTATCAATAATTTTTATCTGTATGAATGATATTTTTCTATATTGTTGATTTTTATCATTTGTGATATACTGTTCTTAGCTTTTAAGGAGGTGGCTAATATGCAGGAATCATCTATTTCAGAAAAAATAAAAGAGCTACGAACTGATCTGAAGATGAATCAGAAAAACTTTTCCGCAGCTATTGGTATACGTCAGTCAACTTTATCCAGTTATGAAAATGGTGTGGTTACTCCCTCCAATGATGTGTTATTGACTATTGCTCAGAAATTTCATGTCTCACTGGACTGGTTATTTGGATTATCTGAAAATAAAGTACAGATTTCTACTCTCAGCGATATTATTTGGGTTTTATTGCAGATGAATGAATCCAATGAACTCCGGTATGAACTGGATATAAATAATAAATTTCCCGGTGATATAGAAACAGAAACACAGAAATGGTATGCCGGACTTCGCTTTTATGGAAATGATCCGGAACACTCTTTAAATGCAGATATGTGTAATTTTCTTGCCGATCTGCAGGAGAACAGAGAAAGCCTGGAATCTTATTTCACAGGTAAAGATATGTTTGATATGTGGAAAAAGCAGACGTTGGAATACTACACTTCCAAACCTGTCACCCATAAAGAAATTGAAGAACTGGATTTTGAGACACGAATCCGTAAACGAGATGAACTTTTAACACAGAAATTTTCCAATAACGAACAGAAATAGTATCATAACAGTATCACAGGCAGATATGCGAAGGTTTTCATTTTCTTCCCATACCTGCCTGTTTTTAATTTATTCGCTATTCTTTACAGCCTTATTTTAATCTTCTGTTCAACAGAAAAACCCCGGAAACCTTGCGGTTCCGGGGTATCTTACGTTTGGACACAATGTACCTTGCGGTACTCAATATATAAAATTTAAGATGTTATGCTAAAATTATTCGATAACTGTAGCAACACGTCCTGATCCTACAGTACGTCCACCTTCACGGATAGCGAAAGTAAGACCCTGAGCCATAGCGATTGGGTGGATCAGTTCGATTGTCATTTCGATGTTATCTCCAGGCATGCACATTTCTGTTCCTTCTGGAAGGTTGCAAACACCTGTTACGTCTGTTGTTCTGAAGTAGAACTGTGGACGATAGTTGTTGAAGAATGGAGTATGACGTCCACCTTCATCTTTTGTCAGAACGTAAACCTGAGCTGTGAATTTTGTATGGCATGTAAGTGTTCCTGGTTTAGCCAGAACCTGTCCACGCTCGATTTCGTTTCTCTGAACACCACGAAGAAGTGCACCGATGTTATCACCAGCCTGAGCTTCATCAAGAAGTTTACGGAACATTTCGATACCAGTTACAACAACTTTACGTGTTTCTTCTTTGATACCAACGATTTCAACTTCGTCAGATACGTGAAGTACACCAGCCTCTACTCTACCAGTAGCAACTGTACCACGACCTGTGATAGAGAATACATCCTCTACAGGCATTACGAATGGTTTATCTGTGTCACGCTGTGGGTCTGGAATGTAGCTGTCAACAGCATCCATAAGTTCCATGATCTTGTCTCCCCACTCGCTGCTCGGATCTTCAAGAGCTTTAAGAGCTGATCCACGGATAACCGGGATGTCATCTCCTGGGAAGTCATACTCGCTTAAGAGTTCACGGATTTCCATTTCTACCAGTTCAAGAAGTTCTTCATCATCAACCATATCACATTTGTTCATGAATACAACGATGTAAGGAACACCTACCTGACGGGAAAGAAGGATGTGCTCTTTAGTCTGAGCCATAACACCATCTGTAGCAGCAACAACGAGGATAGCACCATCCATCTGAGCTGCACCTGTGATCATGTTCTTAACGTAGTCAGCATGGCCTGGGCAGTCAACGTGTGCATAGTGTCTATGCTCTGTTTCATACTCAACGTGTGCTGTAGAAATTGTGATACCACGTTCTCTTTCTTCCGGAGCTTTATCGATATTAGCGAAATCTGTAGCTGTGTTACCAGCAACTCTTTCAGACAGAACTTTTGTGATAGCTGCTGTTAAAGTTGTTTTACCATGGTCAACGTGTCCGATGGTACCAATGTTACAATGCGGTTTTGTTCTCTCAAACTTAGCTTTTGCCATTTTAAAACGTCCTCCTTAAAACATTTGGCTCTTATATTATTATAGAGCGCCTTTTTCGGTTTTAAACTTGCTATCCTTGATTATATTGCATAACCGGAATATTTGCAAGCATTTTATACAATTTGATAAGTTTCACACTATAAACAGTGTATTATTATCAATTGTTGTATCATTACAGTTCACACATTACTGAGAACATAGTGAACAGTAACTTTATATCTCCTACACCCTGCCGGCTTTAAATACCGGCAGACTGCAGATGATCAATAATTATCAGTCTTTCTTAGAAAGGATTTTTTCCTGTACAGACTTCGGAACCTGCTCATATTTCTCAAAGAACATAGAGTAGTTACCACGTCCCTGTGTTCTGGAACGAAGGTCTGTAGCATATCCGAACATTTCGGAAAGCGGTACATATCCGCGGATCATCTTACCACCGCCGATATCTTCCATACCCTCGATACGTCCACGACGGGAGTTGATATCACCGATTACATCACCCATGTAATCTTCAGGTGTTGTAACCTCTACCTTCATGATCGGCTCAAGAAGTACAGGAGCTGCTTTCTGCATAGCATCCTTGAATGCAAGAGAACCTGCAATGTGGAATGCCATTTCAGAAGAGTCGACTTCATGGTAAGAACCATCATATACGTTAGCATATACGCCGACTACCGGGAATCCTCCAAGGATACCGGCTTTCATAGCCTCTTCGATACCTTCGCCAACTGCAGGGATGTATTCCTTCGGAATAGCACCACCAACAACTGTAGATTCGAACTTGTACAGTTCTTCTCCGTTGGCATCCATAGGCTGGAATTTAACTTTACAGTGACCATACTGTCCACGACCACCGGACTGTTTTGCATACTTGCTGTCTACATCAACAGGTTTGGTGATTGTTTCTTTGTAAGCAACCTGAGGAGCACCTACGTTAGCCTCTACCTTGAATTCACGAAGGAGACGGTCAACGATGATATCCAGATGAAGCTCACCCATACCAGCGATAATGGTCTGTCCTGTTTCCTGATCTGTATGTGCACGGAATGTCGGGTCTTCTTCTGCAAGTTTTGCAAGAGCTTCACCAAGTTTACCCTGTCCAGCTTTAGTCTTAGGCTCGATAGCCAGCTCGATAACTGGTTCTGGGAATTCCATGGACTCCAGGATTACCGGATGCTGCTCGTCACAGATTGTATCACCAGTTGTTGTGAATTTAAATCCGATCGCTGCAGCGATATCACCGGAATATACTTTATCAAGTTCCATACGTTTGTTAGCATGCATCTGAAGGATACGTCCAACACGTTCTTTCTTGTCCTTAGTAGCGTTAAGTACATAAGAACCGGAATTCATTGTACCGGAGTATACACGGAAATATGCAAGTTTACCAACGAATGGGTCTGTCATGATCTTAAATGCCAGAGCTGAGAATGGTTCTTCATCAGAAGAATGTCTCACTACTTCATTACCGTCCAGATCAGTTCCCTGGATTGGAGGAATGTCTGTAGGAGCCGGCATATACTCAAGGATAGCATCAAGAAGCTTCTGAACACCTTTGTTTCTGTAAGCAGAACCACAGCAAACCGGAACAGCTGTACACTCGCATGTCGCTTTTCTTAATGTTGCTTTCAGTCTCTCAACAGTTGGTTCTTCACCTTCAAGATATTCCATCATTAAGTCGTCATCAAGCTCACAAATTTTCTCAATAAGCTCTGTATGATAAAGCTCAGCATCTTCCTTCATGTCTTCAGGAATATCAACGATGGAGATGTCATCACCTTTTTCATCGTTGTAGATGTAAGCTTTCATTTCGAATAAGTCAATGATTCCTTTGAAATCATCTTCTTTTCCGATTGGCAGCTGTAAGCAGATTGCGTTTTTACCAAGACGAGTCTTGATCTGCTCTACTGCACCGTAGAAGTTTGCACCAAGGATATCCATCTTGTTGATGAATGCCATACGTGGTACATTGTAAGTGTCGGCCTGACGCCATACGTTTTCAGACTGCGGTTCAACACCACCCTTAGCACAGAAAACGCCGACAGCACCGTCAAGTACACGAAGAGAACGCTCAACTTCTACTGTGAAGTCAACGTGACCTGGGGTATCAATGATGTTGATACGATGTTCCAGAGCACCTGGCTTCGGTTTGCAGTTCTCTTCCAGAGTCCAGTGACATGTTGTAGCCGCTGAAGTGATTGTGATACCTCTCTCCTGCTCCTGTTCCATCCAGTCCATGGTAGCAGTACCTTCATGAGTATCACCAATCTTATAGTTGACACCTGTATAATACAGGATACGTTCTGTAAGAGTTGTTTTACCCGCATCGATATGAGCCATAATACCAATATTTCTGGTACGCTCTAATGGATATTCTCTTCCCTCTTTAGCCAATGGATTTTCCTCCTATATTAGAAGCGATAGTGAGCAAATGCTTTATTTGCCTCAGCCATCTTGTGCATGTCTTCTTTTCTCTTAACGGATGCACCTGTGTTGTTCATTGCATCTAAAAGCTCATTTGCAAGTCTTTCTTCCATTGTTTTCTCGCCTCTTTTACGAGAGAACATTGTTAACCAGCGAAGAGCCAGTGCCTGACGTCTGTCTGCTCTTACCTCGATCGGAACCTGATAAGTAGCACCACCGATACGTCTAGCTTTTACTTCAAGAAGTGGCATGATGTTGTTCATAGCCTCTTCGAAAACTTCAAGTGCTGGTTTACCAGCTTTTTCTTCGATTCTGGCGAATGCACCGTAAACAATTTTCTGTGCTACACCTTTCTTACCGTCTAACATGATGTTATTGATAAGTTTGGTAACCACTTTATTGTTGTACATTGGATCTGCCAGAACGTCTCTTTTCTGAGTATGTCCTTTACGTGGCACGTTACTTCCCTCCTTAATCATTGTGATTAAATCATCGGTACTCACGCAGATAACTATTGCATGTTCGCACTGGTAAGGTCCTATATTTAACCCGCAACCGGCAGGGTATATGGAATACCGTACAAATTCATAGTTCTAGTCTTCCGTGAATTTTCGATTGATTAATTCCTGCTGTCCCAAACAATAGGATCAGCTCTTAAAATTCTTATGAAACCTTTTTAGAATTATTTCTTTTTCGGTCTCTTAGCGCCGTATTTAGAACGGGCCTGTTTTCTGTTAGCAACACCTGCAGTATCAAGAGTACCTCTGATGATGTGGTATCTTGTACCAGGTAAGTCCTTAACCCTTCCACCACGGATAAGAACAACGCTATGCTCCTGAAGGTTGTGACCTTCTCCTGGGATGTAGCTTGTTACTTCGATTCCGTTGGAAAGACGAACTCTGGCGATTTTTCTAAGAGCTGAGTTAGGCTTCTTAGGAGTTGCAGTCTTAACTGCTGTACAAACGCCACGTTTCTGTGGTGCAGACTGTTCAACTGCTTTCTTTCTTAAAGAGTTGAATGTTTTCTGGAGAGCCGGAGCTGTAGATTTCTTTACAGATGTCTGGCGTCCTTTTCTTACTAACTGGTTGAATGTTGGCATTCCATTTCACCTCCCGATTTATTTCTCCATAGATTTTTCTATGGGGCCTTGCGGTTGCTATTCGTGTAATTACGCACAAAAAAATTAAACGTTCCTTTTGCACGCTTGCTCATTATATCCCGTAAAACTCACACTGTCAAGGCATTTCTCCTGAATTTTACAGTATTTTTTCATATTTTTATCATAACCAAAAAATCCTTTCTTCATACACCACATCACCACATTAAACTTATCTGACAATATGCTCCCCTCCAACCACTTTACTGCCACTTCCCCACTGCGAATCCCAGCGCCGGATAATATTTATTTTGTGTGCATTTGCAGGATGCTTAGAGATACTTAATCTGCAGAAATCTGCGTTATGAGCAGACCGTCTCACGTGTTTGAGCGAAGTTTGCAACGTAGCGAGTTTGAGAGGGCTGCTCATGCTTTTAGCAGATTTCTGCAGATTTATAGCAGTCCTAGTAAATAATGCATTTAAGACAGTTCAGCAGAGTGCGAAAGACAAGGAAGATATCTGCAGGCGTGCTAACGCACGGCAAAGATATCTGACGCAGGATTTCACACTCTGATGGGCTGGATTAAGATGCATTATTTACTAGAACTGCTATAATATCTCTTAGCGTCCGAAACCGCACACAAAATAAATATTATCCGGCGCGTCCCCTTCACTAACAATTGCATTTCCCCCTCCCTTTTATTATAATAACAACCAAAGCAGGCAAATCAACTTGCAGACACACTATAACATTCTATAAACTCAGGAAAGGACACTATAATATATGAAGAAACCCAGCATGATCAGCATCCTTCTGTTTCTGACAGGACTCCTGTGCATCATAGCCCTGATCTTCTTTAACAGGACCACACTGCACCAGATCCTCACCACTGAAAAAGAAGTCGATACAATCTCCGAACAGATCACTGCAAAACACGACGAAGTCAAACAGGCAGTAAACAAGTACACTACCGCCATAGACACAGTCCAGTCAAATATCAATCGCATGAAACAAAAACAACAGACAGCCACACAGAAGAAAACAAAAGAAAAAGCTGAAATCCCGGAAGAAGCTTCATCAAAGCCTTCTGTATTCAGCCAGAACAGCACCAGCGCCTCTTCTGATTCCAGTGCCGGCGTTTTCTCCTCCGATGCCGAAACAGACGGACATATAATAGGAATCGATCCAGGGCATCAGAGTGAGTCCGTAGATATGAGTGCCCCGGAGCCCAACGGTCCCGGTTCTTCTGAAATGAAAGCAAAATGTACCAGCGGCACTCAGGGAACCTACAGCGGTGTTCCCGAATACCAGCTCAATCTGGAGGTCTCTCTTCAACTAAAGGATGAACTGGAACAGAGAGGCTATCAGGTAGTCATGACACGAACAGACAATGAAACAGCCATCAGCAACATGGAACGCGCACAATATGCTGCTTCACAGGGCGCAGAGATCTATGTCCGCATCCATGCAAACGGCGATGATTCCCATACTGCATCAGGGGCACTGACCATGTCACCCTCCCAGAATAATCCTTATATCCCACAACTGTTTGAACAGTCTGATCGATTATCCCGGTGCATCATCGATTCCTACTGTGCTGCAACAGGTTTTCAGAACCTTGGAATCCAGTACACTGACACGATGACAGGAATTAACTGGAGCACTGTTCCTGTTACGATCCTTGAAATGGGATTTATGACAAGCCAGAATGACGATCTGAAAATGAATGACGCAGAATTCCAGAAAACAATGGTACAGGGAATCGCAAATGGCATTGACAGCTACTTTGCATCATGATGATGTAAGTGTCAAAAAGCATTTTGCCCCTGACTTGATATCTGCGGATTGCTACGCAGCTTCGCAGTTCCCGCAATCCTGATTACAATAATAATTACGAAAGGAAAACCGCAATGAATAAAAAGCCAAATGAAAAACCTATTTTTCTCTATATAGTGATCGGCATACTGACTGTTGCAGTGATTGCACTGGCAGCTGTTTCATTTTTATCACTGAACCATCTCGTCACACTACAGCAAAAAGTACAGACACTCTCCAAAACCGTAGAGGAAATTTCCACTGATGCAAATACCCTTATCAGTCAGGCAAATCAGTTAGATGAATTAAGAGAACAGGAAAGTTCTGTCAAGGCGGCCACCGGAGAAACATCTCCTGCACAGTCAGAATCCGCTGAACCCTCTTCAGAATCCGAACAGCAGAACGGAACACTTTCCCCTTCCTCCAACAACACATTTACCGACAACACTGATTCCAGCATGGACAATCTCCTGAAACAGGTACAGTCCCTGCTGCCGGCTGATAACGGAACCTGGTCCGTCTATGTCTGCAACCTGCCGAAAGATTCTGAAGGCATGATCAACGATACTCCCATGCAGGCAGCAAGCCTGATCAAACTGTATATTATGGGAGCTGTATACGAAAACTACGATACCCTCTCCCAGTCTCACAACGGAGACGAAATTGACAGTAATATTTCAGCCATGATCACTGTCAGTGATAATGATGCTGCCAACACTCTGGTAAACTGGCTTGGAAACGGCGATGACTCTGCAGGCATGGCAAAAGTAAATGGCTTCTGCCAGGAACATGGTTTCACCAGCACCCAGATGAACCGCCTGCTTCTCGCAGGTAAAGAAAATGGCGACAACTATACATCCGTCAAAGACTGTGGAACCTTTTTAAAGCAGATATACCAGACTGTCAATGGAACCCTTCCCGCTTCTACTCTTCCAAACGCAGATGCAATGTATTATCACTTAAAAATGCAGCAGCGTAAGAACAAGATCCCTGCACAACTTCCAGAAGGCGTCGGTACTGCCAATAAGACCGGCGAACTTGACACTGTAGAAAATGATGCAGCGATCATCTATGATACAGCCAAAGGAATCGACCTTGTAGTATGCTTTATGTCACAGGATCTTACTGATACCGGTGCAGCCCAAAGCACCATTGCTGCAGATGCACGTGCTATCTACGGATATTATAATGAATAAACACACTCTTCTGAATCTACAGTCTATCCAGATAATTGTCATAAATCAGACAGATATTCGCAACCTCCGCAGGGGACTTACTTGATTTGGTTAAAAGAAGGAGGCACGTCCCTTAACGGGTTGTGCCTCCTTCTGCAAATTCAACAGGAAGAATCGTCAATGTCTCAATCTCTTCCCCTTTTATTTTCTTTAATAAAAGTTCCACAGCCTTTCGTGCCATATCCGGCACCGGCTGTACAATTGTTTATACCATTATGCCTCTTCAGCTTCCCCCTCTTCATAGGACTTCTCCCATATCTCCGAAAATACTGCCAGCGGACAGTCTGTGAGAAGGCACATGAGAAGGAAACATTCGTATGGATTTACTATGTATATCTCTCCCATTCCACATCGAAGCAGAATATCCTGAATCTCATCCAGAAAATGCTTGTATCTGTTAAAAGGATCATCATCCTCCATTTCCTGGGATACGATAAAGAATTCCAGTGTGATCAGGTCAAAGCGCTCCACCGGGAGTTTGTGGCTTAAAATATTTGTAATCCTCTGCCTACTGAAACGCTTCTGGCTGAAATGCTTTGCCAGAATGGAGGCAGACATTTTCTTCAGATTGCCCATTTTGTTGATGGGGATTCCGCTGCAGATTACTTTTTCCACATCAGAAGGTGTAATTCTTTCTGCTGTCCACACCTTATCCCCACCTTTTTCCTCTTCATCATGCTGATACAATCCGGCAATAATCTGCTTCGCATGATATAAAAGCTTTGTAAACTCCTGAAATGCCTGACTTTTCTCAGATATGGGATCTACTCTTTTTGATTTCAGTCGGGCAAGATAATCGATCAGTTTCTCCTCCGTATCAAGGCACAGGTTGCTTCCGTATAAAACCTGAGTATTTTCCACTTCCACAGGAGCGAGTATCTCATATTTTTTCTTCAATTCCTCTGCTTTATGATAACCCTGCTGCGTACTGTAACAATACCAGTAGATCACCTCGTCCGGATTGTAAAAATCAAAATCCTGTTCTTTCAGTACTCTTGTCAGGAAATCCGACACATCCTCTGTGGTCATTTTCAACCCAAACCCCAGAAGAAAAACAGTTTCTCTTTTTACAGATGCCTGATTCAGCCAGTTATTCACCAGTGCCGACAACTTGGTAGAGGTAGGATTCATAGATTTGGGCGTATAGGTTTCCTTAAAGGAATCTACTACAATCTCCTTATACACTTCCTGTGGAACCTCCGAGAAGGGTTCTTCCAGCTCCGCCCTTTCATAAATATATCTCTTCAGATGGTCGCCAAAGGACACCAGTTCCATCTCTTTATATAAATAGTGGAAAATAACATCCGCATCTTCGTCTTCAAAACTGTCCAGGCTTACCACCTGCCGAAATCTCTGTGCCGCCCTTCTGGTAAATTCATACTCCTGTACTTTATCAAACGCAACATTCTGTTCAAAATCCAGATCCTGCATACGGTTCTTCATGCTGCCCCACCTCTCATTTTTTATCTTTCAGATTTTTCATCCATTCTTTCATTCTGCGGACTGTATCCAGCTTCTGTACTTCACAGAGCACGATCGTCACATTATCTCTCCCACCTTTTTGGAGAGCATTTTTAAGAAGATCATTTACAATCTCCGGGATTTCCATATCCTGTGACAGAATCGCCTCTATCTCACTGTCCGAAAGCATATCTGTTACTCCATCTGAACACAGAAGATATCTGTATCCCTCCTTATGCTCGATTTCTGTCACAGAAGGTTCCAGTCTCTGCAGCTCTTCAGGAAGTCCAAGATACTGGGTTAACGGGGCTTTCCCAACTGCCGTACCACCAAAAACATGGTCTGTGGAAATCTGCTGAAGCTTACCGCCATCCATAAAATAAATCCTGCTGTCCCCAAGATTGCAGGCAAACATAGACTCTGGTGTAAAGAGGAGCATCGCCATTGTGCTTCCCATGCTCCAAATATGATGCTCTGTTCCATATCTGCATACTGCCTGATTCATCTTCTCACATACATCGTCTATAAAATCTTCCGGCATATCCCTCAGCATTCTTTTATTCGCATTATAAAATTTTCCAAATTCTTCTGATGCAAGAAAGGCTGCAATCTCGCCGCAGCTTTCTCCTCCCATACCGTCAAATACCGCCATTGCCGGTGCTCTGTTACCCGAAATAATCTTTGAGCAGATACCCTTTGTTCCTTCATTGTTCACCGGAAGAGATTCCCCAAAACACCAGAAATTATCTTCATTATTTGCCCGGATATTTCCTGTATGGCAGGTATATGCACATTCAATCTGATACATTGCCATTATCTGTCTTTGTTCCTTCTCCCTTCAATGCTTTCAATGAATTGTTCCAGTATTTCTCGCCACGTTTCACGAATTCCTCATTATCTTTTTCGTTATCGTGACATTTTCCATTGGAATCGATCCATCTTATCAGTTCGCCGTCGTTATAATAATAATATTCTGAAGTTTCATCATACCAGATATATGCAAAGAATAACTTCTCTCCCCAGTAGAAATATTCTTCATAAACTCCATCTCCGGATTCTGCCGGATAGACCAGAGCTTTCATGCATTCACTCTCAATATCCAGATTTCCATCTGCCTGCTGAGTAGTCTTTACCCTTCTCAGATATCGCAGAACAGTTCCTTCTGTTCCAACCCAGTCGTAACTGTTCAGATTATCTGTGATAGTTGTTGCCTGCTCCTTGATCGTATCCAGAGCTTTGGAGAAATCTTTGGATCCGGATTTTGTGGAGCTGTATTTCTCATCATCCAGAATTGCGATCGGATTATCCTCCTGTCCTTCCCGAGCATGATCTGTACTTACTCTGTAATAGACTGCGGCCATCATAAGTATCGCTGTACCTGCCACAATTGCAAGCAATGCCCTGCGCAGCAGCTGTTTCTTCCTGCGTCTTCGCTTTCTGGCTTCCACAGCACGCGCAGATCTTATCGCAACTGTTTCTGATGGCGTTTCCTGTGGCTGTATTTTCTGTTCTGCTACAACTGACATTGTTTCTTTATCTGTAAAGTTGCTCTCAGAAACATTGTTTACAGCACGTTTTCTTTTTGCAGCATTCTGAAAATCTGATGTTTTTTTATTTCCCCGGGTATTCTGTACTGACGTATTCTGCACTGTACTTTTTCGTACATTTTCGGCATCTGATGTAACATTCTGTGCTGCTCTGCCGTTCTGTGCAATTGCACTATATGATTCTGTTTTATCCGTTCCTGCTTTCTGAACACCGTTTTGTAACTGCCGGATTCTGCCAGATCTTCCATTTTTCAGATCATCCAGCACACTATAAAGCTCCTCCGGTGTCTGATATCTCTGTGCAGGATCATAAGCACAGGCCTTCATGATAATACGGGCAAACTGTGTTCCTGCATCCACAGGTGCACTCATCTGCTCTCCTGCAACACGCTTATTTAATGCATTTTCCTTATCCCTGTAAGTGATAAACTGTTTTTCCAGACTCATAAATGGCAGTCTGTTATGATTCATCAGCCTGTACAGCACAATCCCAAGAGAATAAATATCTACCCTGCTGTCATATTTCTCACCTTTATACATCTCAGGCGCCATATAAGAGTAAGTACCTTTCTTGGAAAATCCGCTCATGGTTCGCTCAAGTTCACGTGCAATTCCGAAATCTCCAAGCTTAAAATCGCCAAATCTGGATACAAAAATATTCTCCGGCTTGATATCCCTGTGAATGATCTTAAGTTTCCGGCAATATTCCAGTGCCTTACTCAAATCCATTCCCAGCTTTATTACCTCTTTCTCAGTAAGCTGCTTTTCCGCACAGTAATCCATAAAACTTGTCAGATATTCCATCCTTATGGAAATCTCCCATCCAATGACATCCAGATATTCCATAACCTTAAAATCTTCTACAGAGACAATGTAAGAGTTTCCTCGAAAGTATTCCATGGTACTGATTTCCTGAATACATTCCTCAACCAGATTCTGAAAATACTGTCTTGTGGACTGCTCATCCCCTGTTTCAGAACGTACGCTGTTCAACTCGCTCTGGCTTCCGGGTATATTGATGATCTTGATAGCAGAATAGAAAGATTTTCCACGTTCTGTTCTCTGTGCCTTATACACCTTTCCAAAAGAGCCTTCGCCGATTTTCTCTATGATTTTCCATTCCGGCCATGCTGAAACCGGAAGTTCTTTATCCATATTGCACCTCCCCTTCTGTTCTGTTTTATTCATTATCTCTCTATAATTAAACGAATCTGGCAGATTCCTGACTTCTGCCAGTTTCTTTTTTCTTCAGATTATTACAATACATTATGAAAAACAGGCAACAGCAACTACAGCGACCAACAACAATGTAAAAATATCGCAATTTATCACCTGCTCATAATGTATTGGTATTATAACACAAAAAACAATTTCTTTGTACTTTTCTCTTTTTTCGCCTATGGAATATTCTGGAAGCGGACCAAACAAAAAAGAGAACTATCCTGCCGGCAAAATTACCGACATAGATAGTTCTCTTATAATTTACTTCAAATCAATCCGGATAAAAACATCCGCTGAATTATTCATTGTCTTCTGTATCGTCTGCATCCTCAGCCATATCATCAGCTTCGTCCTCATCAGATTCTTCAACATCGAATTCTTCGTCTTCCGGAAGTTCTTCATCCATTGTGATCATCTCATCATCTTTGATTTCTTCATCTTCCGTAAGTTCTTCGGCTATATCTTCAACCTTTACTTCCGGTTCAGGCATTGTGCTGTTGAGTCTTACATCTCTGTAGCGTTTCATACCGGTACCTGCAGGAATCAGTTTACCGATGATTACGTTCTCTTTCAGACCGATCAGCGGGTCAACTTTACCCTTGATAGCAGCTTCAGTCAGGACTTTAGTTGTTTCCTGGAAGGAAGCGGCTGACAGGAAGGAGTTTGTAGCAAGAGATGCCTTGGTAATACCAAGCATAACCTGTTTTCCATCTGCAGGCTGTTTGCCTTCTTTTTCCATCTGCTCGTTAACGTCCTCGTATTCAAGGAAGTCAACCAGTGTTCCAGGAAGGAATTCTGTATCTCCGTTATCTTCGATACGGATTTTCTTCAACATCTGACGAACGATAACTTCGATATGCTTATCGCTGATCTCAACACCCTGGAGACGATATACACGCTGTACTTCACGGATCATATAATCCTGAACTGCACGTACACCCTTAATTCTCAGGATATCATGCGGATTTACGCTACCTTCTGTAAGTTCATCACCTGCTTCAAGGATCTGTCCGTCTGTGATCTTGATACGGGATCCGTATGGAATAAGGTAAGTCTTGGATTCACCTGTTTCCTGATCTGTAACGATAACTTCACGTTTCTTCTTAGTGTCATTGATAACAGCAACACCAGGAATCTCTGTGATGATGGCAAGACCTTTCGGCTTTCTTGCCTCAAAAAGCTCCTCGACACGAGGAAGACCCTGTGTGATATCTCCACCGGCAACACCACCACTGTGGAAAGTACGCATGGTAAGCTGTGTACCTGGCTCACCGATAGACTGAGCAGCGATGATACCGACAGATTCACCAACCTGTACCGGCTCGCCGGTTGCAAGGTTCGCACCGTAACATTTCGCACAGATACCAACTTTACATTTACATGTAAGGATTGTACGGATCTTAACTTTCTCGATAGATCCGCCTGTCTGGTTGTCCACGCCTTCTTTCATGATGCGGGCAGCACGTTTCGGTGTGATCATATGGTTGGCTTTTACGATAACTTCGCCATCTTTATTCTTAATTGTCTCACAGGAGAAACGACCTGTGATACGCTCCTGAAGTCCTTCGATCTCTTCTTTACCATCTACAAAAGATTCTACATACATACCTGAGATCTCATCTCTGTTTTCACAGCAGTCTGTCTCACGTACGATCAGATCCTGAGAAACGTCAACCATACGTCTTGTCAGGTAACCTGAATCGGCTGTACGAAGAGCTGTATCGGACATACCTTTACGTGCTCCATGTGCAGACATGAAGTATTCCAGTACGTCAAGACCTTCACGGAAGTTTGACTTGATAGGCAGCTCGATGGTGTGACCGGTTGTATCGGCCATCAGCCCTCGCATACCTGCAAGCTGTTTGATCTGTTTATCGGAACCACGGGCACCGGAGTCAGCCATCATGAAGATGTTGTTGTATTTATCAAGACCTGTCAGCAGAGCATGTGTAAGCTCATCGTCAGTCTTCTTCCATGTATCAACAACTTCTTTGTAACGCTCTTCCTCGGTGATAAGACCACGTTTATAGTTCTTTGTGATAAGGTCTACAGTATCCTGAGCCTGTTTGATCATTTCCGGTTTCTGAGGCGGAACTGTCATATCGGCAATGGCAACAGTCATGGCTGCACGTGTGGAATATTTGTAACCTGTAGCTTTGATCGCATCAAGAACCTCAGCAGTCTTTGTAGCACCGTGAGTATTGATAACTTTTTCAAGAATCTGTTTCAGCTGTTTCTTGGCTACCAGGAAGTCAACCTCAAGAAGAAGTTCATTTCCCGGAACACTTCTGTCTACGAAACCAAGATCCTGTGGAAGGATTTCGTTAAACAGGAAACGTCCAAGTGTAGATTCTACTGTACCGGTCAGAACGGATCCGTCCGGCATTGTCTTGCTGCAGCGAACATGGATTCTGGACTGCAGTGTGATTACTTTATTCTCATAAGCAAGGATTGCTTCGTTTACGCTCTTGAAGAACTTGCCTTCACCCTTGTTTCCAGGTCTTTCCTGAGTCAGATAGTAGATACCAAGTACCATATCCTGTGAAGGAACGGCTACAGGACCACCATCAGAAGGTTTCAGCAGGTTGTTCGGTGATAACAGAAGGAAACGGCACTCTGCCTGTGCTTCCTGTGAAAGCGGAAGATGTACGGCCATCTGGTCACCATCGAAGTCAGCGTTGAATGCGGTACAAACCAGCGGATGCAGTTTGATCGCTTTACCTTCTACAAGGATCGGTTCGAATGCCTGGATACCAAGACGATGCAGTGTAGGTGCTCGGTTCAGCATAACCGGATGTTCTTTGATAACATCCTCCAGAACATCCCATACAGCAGGCTCCAGCTTCTCAACCATTTTCTTGGCGTTCTTAATGTTGTGTGAAGTTCCGTTGGCAACAAGCTCTTTCATAACGAAAGGTTTGAACAGCTCAATGGCCATCTCTTTCGGAAGACCACACTGATAAATCTTAAGTTCCGGTCCTACAACGATAACGGAACGTCCGGAATAGTCAACTCGTTTACCGAGAAGGTTCTGACGGAAACGTCCGGATTTACCTTTCAGCATATCAGAAAGGGATTTCAGGGCTCTGTTTCCAGGACCTGTTACAGGACGTCCGCGACGACCGTTGTCGATCAGGGCATCAACAGCTTCCTGAAGCATACGTTTCTCGTTACGAACGATAATATCCGGTGCACCTAATTCCAGAAGTCTCTTCAGACGGTTGTTACGGTTGATGATTCTTCTGTAAAGATCATTTAAGTCAGATGTAGCAAAACGTCCGCCATCCAGCTGAACCATAGGACGAAGATCCGGCGGGATTACAGGAATCACTGTCATGATCATCCACTCAGGACGGTTTCCTGACTCGCGGAAGGATTCTACAACTTCCAGACGTTTGATGATTCTGGCACGTTTCTGGCCTGTAGCATCTTTTAATTCTTTTTTCAGTTCAACAGAATCTTTCTCAAGATCAATTGCCTCAAGAAGCTCTTTGATGGATTCTGCACCCATACCTACACGGAAATCATATCCATAAGCCTCACGTGCATCCTGATATTCTCTCTCTGTAAGTACCTGTTTGTACTGGAGTCCGGAATTAGCCGGATCCAGTACGATATAGTTAGCAAAGTAAAGAACTTTCTCCAGAGTTCTCGGAGAAATGTCAAGGATCAGTCCCATACGGGACGGAATTCCTTTGAAATACCAGATGTGGGATACCGGAGCAGCCAGCTCGATATGTCCCATACGCTCTCTACGTACAGAGGATTTGGTAACTTCTACACCACATCTGTCGCAGACAACACCTTTATAGCGAATCTTTTTGTACTTTCCACAGTGGCACTCCCAGTCCTTGCTCGGTCCAAAGATTCTTTCACAGAAAAGTCCGTCTTTCTCCGGCTTTAAGGTACGGTAGTTGATGGTCTCAGGTTTTAAAACCTCGCCTCTTGACCACTCTCTGATTTTCTCAGGGGACGCCAGTCCGATTTTGATGGCATCGAAAGTCATTGGCTGATATGTTTCATTGGCGTTAGTTGTTTCTGCCATGTATTCTTTCCCCTTTCTTACTCTTCGTCATTGTCTTCAAGAGCCTCATCCAGCTCAATGAAGTCATCCTCATCTTCATCCTCGTCAATGTCAACGAGTTCTTCTCCGTCAAACTCCTGCTTTGTATAGCCATGTTTGCCGTAGTCTTCTTCTCTGTCATGATGTCTTCTGGAATCTCCCTCGATGACAGAACGAAGGTCTGTGTCACCGTAATCTACAGATTCAAGAAGATGTACTTCTGTATTGTCATCCTTGAGTACCTTCACATCCAGACCAAGAGACTGAAGTTCTTTTAAGAGAACCTTGAAGGATTCCGGAATACCCGGCTCAGGAATATTGTCACCCTTGATGATTGCTTCGTATGTCTTAACACGTCCAACAACATCATCGGATTTTACTGTCAGGATTTCCTGCAGTGTGTAGGATGCACCGTATGCTTCCAGTGCCCAAACCTCCATCTCACCAAAACGCTGTCCACCGAACTGTGCTTTACCACCCAGTGGCTGCTGTGTTACCAGAGAGTAAGGACCTGTAGAACGTGCATGGATCTTATCATCAACCAGATGGTGCAGTTTCAGATAATGCATGTGACCAATTGTTACAGGACTGTCGAAATACTCTCCTGTACGGCCGTCACGCAGACGCACTTTACCGTCTCTGGAAATCGGAACACCCTTCCACAGTGCTCTGTGGGCTTTGTTCTCATCCAGATACTGCATTACATCCGGTGCTAAAATGTCTTTGTATTTCTCGCGGAACTCTTCAAAGTCTTCTGTGTTTACATAGTCGTTTGCAAGTTCCAGTGTATCCTGGATATCATGCTCGTTTGCACCCTGGAAAATAGGAGTTGCAACGTTGAATCCAAGTGCTTTCGCAGCAAGGCTTAAGTGAATCTCCAGGACCTGTCCGATATTCATTCGGGAAGGCACACCCAGAGGGTTCAGCACGATATCAAGAGGACGTCCGTTCGGAAGGAATGGCATATCTTCAACAGGAAGTACACGGGAAACAACACCCTTGTTACCATGACGTCCGGCCATCTTATCACCAACGGAAATCTTTCTCTTCTGTGCGATGTAGATACGTACGGACTGGTTAACACCAGGTGACATCTCATCGCCGTTCTCTCTTGTAAATACCTTGGCATCTACGATAATACCGTATTCACCGTGAGGTACTTTCAGAGAAGTATCACGTACTTCACGTGCTTTCTCACCAAAGATTGCACGAAGAAGTCTCTCTTCTGCCGTAAGCTCTGTCTCTCCCTTAGGAGTAACTTTACCAACAAGGATATCGCCGGCACGTACTTCAGCACCGATGCGGATAATACCACGCTCATCCAGATCTTTCAGTGCATCGTCGCCCACGCCAGGAACATCACGTGTGATCTCTTCCGGTCCCAGTTTGGTATCACGGGCTTCGCATTCATATTCTTCAATATGAACAGATGTATAAACATCGTCCATAACAAGTCTTTCACTGAGGAGTACCGCATCCTCGTAGTTATAACCTTCCCATGTCATGAATCCGATCAGCGGGTTCTTACCAAGAGCAAGTTCTCCGTTTGCTGTGGAAGGACCATCTGCGATAACCTGTCCTGCCTCTACGTGCTCACCCTGGAATACGATTGGTTTCTGGTTATAACAGTTACTCTGGTTACTTCTCAGATATTTAGTCAGATGGTAATCATCTTTTGTACCATCATCATTCTTAATGCTGATATCTGTAGATGTGGAACGAAGTACAGTACCAGATTTCTTTGCAACTACGCAGACACCGGAGTCAACTGCTGTCTTCACTTCCATACCAGTACCAACTACCGGAGCCTCTGTTGTCAGAAGCGGCACAGCCTGACGCTGCATGTTTGATCCCATCAGCGCACGGTTGGCATCGTCGTTCTGCAGGAACGGGATCAGGGCAGTAGCGACGGAGAATACCATACGAGGAGATACATCCATGTAATCAAACATATGACGCTCATACTCCTGAGTCTCTTCACGGAAACGACCGGATACATTCTTATGAATGAAATATCCTTCTTCGTCCAGAGGCTCATTCGCCTGTGCTACATGGTAATTATCCTCTTCATCAGCAGTCATATATACAACCTCATCTGTTACACGAGGATTCTTAGGATCTGATTTGTCGATCTTGCGGTATGGTGCCTCAATAAATCCGTACTGATTGATTCTTGCATAAGATGCAAGAGAGTTGATCAGACCGATGTTAGGACCTTCAGGTGTCTCGACAGGGCACATTCTTCCGTAATGGGAGTAATGGACATCTCGAACCTCGAATCCGGCTCTGTCTCGTGACAGACCACCAGGTCCCAGGGCGGAAAGACGTCTCTTGTGTGTCAGCTCACCAAGAGGGTTGTTCTGATCCATAAACTGTGACAGCTGGGAAGAACCGAAGAACTCTTTCACTGCTGCAGTTACAGGTTTAATATTGATCAGGGACTGTGGAGAAATATTCTCTGTATCCTGAGTTGTCATTCTCTCACGAACCACACGTTCCAGTCTGGAAAGACCGATTCTGTACTGGTTCTGAAGCAGCTCACCTACCGCACGTATACGACGGTTGCCAAGGTGATCGATATCATCGGCATTGCCAAGGCCATATTCCAGATGCATATTGTAGTTAATAGAAGCAAAGATGTCTTCTTTTGTGATATGCTTCGGAATCAGATCATGGATATCTCTGTGGATTGCTGCAATCCTGTCTTCTAATGTATCATTTTCTTCCAGAATGTTTTCGAGAACAGGGTAGTATACTGCTTCTGTAACACCGATGCTCTTTGGATCTTCGATTTCCGGAAGATAGTGGCGGATATCAACCATTAAGTTAGAAAGAACCTTGATTCTGCGGTCTTCCTCGCCAAGGATCCATACATATGGAACAGCGCTGTTCTGGATGGTATTTGCCATTTCTTTTGTCACAACAGTTCCTTCTTCTGCCAGGATTTCGCCTGTAGAAGCATCAACAACATCCTCAGCCAGTCTGTGACCAACGATTCTTCTGTTGAGGTGGAGCTTCTTGTTAAATTTATAACGTCCAACTTTCGCAAGGTCATATCTTCTCGGATCAAAGAACATTGCATTGATAAGGCTCTCCGCACTCTCAACTGCAAGCGGCTCACCCGGACGGATTTTCTTGTATAATTCAAGAAGACCTTCCTGATAGTTGGTGGATGTATCCTTTGTAAAACTTGCAAGGATCTTTGGCTCTTCACCGAAGAGATCAATAATCTCTGCATTGCTTCCTACACCAAGTGCTCGGATCAGAACAGTGATCGGAACCTTTCTTGTTCTGTCAACACGTACATAGAAAACATCATTAGAGTCTGTCTCATATTCCAGCCATGCACCTCTGTTCGGGATAACAGTACTGGAGAACAGTCTCTTACCAAGTTTATCATGCGCTATTGCGTAATAGATTCCAGGGGAACGTACTAACTGGCTGACAATTACTCGCTCTGCACCATTGATGACAAAGGTACCTGTAACAGTCATGATCGGTAAATCTCCCATGAAAATCTCGTGTTCGTTGATTTCCTCTGTTTCTTTGTTAATCAGTCTCACTCGAACCTTCAAAGGTGCGGCGTAAGTTGCGTCACGTTCTTTACACTGTTCGATAGTATATTTCGCATCCTTCTCGTCAAATGTAAAGTCGATGAATTCCAGGCTGAGCTTTCCGCTGTAGTCCGCGATCGGAGAAATATCATCAAAGACTTCCCTAAGTCCTTCATCAAGAAACCATTTATAAGAATCCCTCTGGACTTCGATCAGGTTTGGCATTTCCAGGACTTCTTCTTGTCTCTGGTAGCTCATACGCATGCTTTTTCCAGTTTTTACAGAACGAATTCTGTTTTTTTCCATTGACGTTTCACCCCTGTTTTTTCTTTAAATTTATTATAACTTGACCCTTTTTGTCAAAAGACATAAAGGCACATCTTGCCATAATATAGCATTCTTCACTATAGCACAGCAAGTTGCGCCTGTCAATCACTTTTTTGATATTTTTTTAATTTTTTCAAATAATTGCAGCAGTCGCTATTTCGTTACTGTGAACGGCGTGAACAGTAACGCTATTTCTTCGAGATTTTACTGTTTCTTACGTGGATACGATTTGAATATCCATTTTCTTCAAAACGATTGCCTTTATAACTGCTGATATGAGAACGGATAAATTCCGCCGCATATCCTCTGTTGCTGCGGAAGGAATTTCCGTCTGCCGAAATCCCCTTTGATCCGGCAATGCGCAGACCTGATTTTTTATTGGAACCACAGACATTTCCCTGCACAGAAGAATGATTGCTTCTTATATTGAGTTCAATTCCATTGATCGCATTTTCAGAAACAAAATTATCCGCTACCATTGCTGACTCACATCTCTGCAGAAGAATTCCTCTTGCCTTATTTTTAAAACTGTAATTACCATCAACCACACTCTTATCAATGCATTTTACAAGTATGCCATTTGCCGCACTGGTACTGACTCTGTTGTGTTCAATACGGCTTCCTGCTGCAAGCCCTGAAGCCAGAATCCCATCTTTCATAAATCCGGAGACTGTATTTCCGTAAATCCGGCAGATTTTCTGTGAAGCCTCTGTTCCGACTGCATAAATCCCATATCCGTTTCCGCCGGAAAGATTGTTATAGGAAACTCTGATATTGCTTCCCTTGGCAACACTGATCCCCACATTGTTGTAGGTATGACTATCAGAAAGTCTGACTGTGTTCCCCCTGCATGAACAGTCTTCTGCAAGGGAAAATTTAATTCCGTCGCAATTTCCGCTGATCGTATTATTTCTGGCTGTAACTCCGCGAATAATATATCTTCCCACCGGAATTCCATTGGTCGTCGGATTTGCTGTATTCTCAGGATCATCATCTTCAGAAGGAATAGTTTCTCCTGCTGAGCCCAGAGATACCTCGCCTGTGATCCAGATTCCATATCCATTCCATTGTTTGCCATCTATTACGGTTGGTTCCAGAACTGTGATCTGATTATCAGCGATCAGAATATTCTCTGCGTACTGATTTCCCTCCGGAGATACTTCCTGACCGCTGACAGTATGTGCATTTCTGGTATAAACAGAACGCACATAAACACCACCGCCCACATTTGTCATGGTATTTCCCGTCACAACCGTATCCTGATAATTCAGGCACCATATTGCTCTCTTTTTCAGATTATTAAACCGGTTGTTACTGATCGTGATATTTTTATACGGTTTATCAAACATCATGCTGTGGCTTCCAATGCCGGCAAATACATCTTCAAAGGTATTATCCTTTATCACAATGTTCTCACAGACACTTCCGTCATATGGAAGATATCCTGGGAAAATTCTCGGCATACAGGCATCAAGCTGGATACATTCCTGTCCGCCGCCTGTAAACTCTTTCCAGTAGCCCCTGAACGTACATCCTGTAATTTCCGCATTCTTCACTCCTGCAAGTTCCAGAAAATGCGATTTAAGGTTATTGAGAAATGTAACATTCTTCACTGTAACATTCGTAGCATGACCGATCCTAAAACCTACAAACCCTCCAGGTCCTCCCTTGTCTTCCACACATTCATAATTTGAATCCCAGATTCCGCCATCGATAGTTATATTACGGTATCCCTCGTATCCGCCTGCAGATTTCTGTGTATCGCCAAGACGGAGCAGGATTTCTTTTCGCGGTGAAGTCTTTGTTATCGTGGCACCCTCTGCATATAGATAGATATTGCTGTACATATGCAAAGTTCCCGTAAGTGTATAATTTCCGGGCGGCACGATAACTTTGCACTGCTTTTCATCCGTTGCCTTGTCCCTGGCCTGTGCCAGCAGTGTATTTAACTTTACAGTAATATCCTCTCCATCCTGCACATTCAGCACAAGTTCCTGCATATTTTCGCAGGACTGATCCGCATCCTCCGCAGAAAAAGTTTCAACGTCTCCATCACTGAAACCGTCGTCATCCCCAAATTCATTCTCTTCAGTTTTCTCTGCCGACTGCGTATCCGGTATTGACACATCTCCAAAAGTCTCTGAATCTTCTGATGAATCTTCAAACATCTGTCCTTCTTCCAGTTCAGCCGCCTGTACTTTTACACCTGCATATGGAGTCAGGCAAAGCTGAGCTGCAATGATGATACCAAATATGACTGCCGTTTTTCTTTTCATCATAGTCTGTAATCCTCCGGCTCTGTAAAAAAAGCAGGAATACCAGTGGCATTCCTGCTTGCAAATCTTCTATATATAATAGGAAGATAATTATTTAAGGTTAACCTTAGCGCCTTCAGCTTCAAGTTTTGTTTTGATATCTTCAGCTTCTGCTTTGGATGCGCCTTCTTTAACAACCTTAGGAGCTCCGTCAACCATTTCTTTAGCTTCTTTAAGACCTAAGCCAGTTACTTCACGAACAACTTTGATAACTTTAACTTTGTTTGGTCCAACTTCTGCAAGTTCTACATCGAACTCATCTTTCTCTTCTGCTGCTTCTGCTGCTCCAGCTGCTGCTACTACAACACCTGCTGCTGCGGATACACCAAACTCTTCTTCACAAGCTTTTACTAAGTCGTTTAATTCTAATACAGATAATTCTTTGATTGCTGCAATAAATTCTTCTGTTGTTAATTTTGCCATTTTAAATTCCCTCCATATAATATTATTTAATTCGGTAACTCTTCAGCATCCTCGTGGATGGTGATTTTCGAATAGTTACTAGATTCGTTTTATGCCTCTGGCATCAAAAATTATTCAGCTGCTGCTTCAGAGCCGTTTTTCTCAGCGATCTGATTAAGCACACGAGCGAAGTTTGTAATCGGAGACTGGATGCTTCCAAGCAGTTTGCCAAGAAGTTCTTCTCTGGACGGGATTCCAGCCAGTGCCTGAATACCTGCCTGATCGTTGTAGTTTCCTTCAACGATACCTGCAACTAATTCTAAAGCCGGTGCTTTCTTTGCGAATTTATCAAGGATTCTTGCAGGAGCAGTTGCGTCTGTAGCAGAGATTGCTATAGCGTTTGTTCCATGTAAGTGCTGGATAAGTTCTTCGCACTGAGTACCTTCGAATGCACGATGCATCATTGTGTTTTTGTATACTTTGTATACAACACCAGCTTCTCTTAATTCCTTACGTAAAGCAGTATCCTGTTCAACTGTAAGACCGCTGTAGTTAACAAGTACTACAGATTCTGCATCTTTCACGTTGTTGATAATTTCGTCTACGATTGGTTGTTTAAGTTCTACTTTTGCCATGAAATGGTACACCTCCTTATAGATTTTGTATACCGCTGCAAATGAGTAAATAAAAAGCCTTACTGTCTGGCAGTAGGGCTTGCGTAATCTTACATAAAAATATAAAGAATACTTAGTCCTCGGTAGGCGTTTACAACTTATGCCTTGCGGCACCTACTGTCTTCGGCAGCGTTCTGGTATAAGATAGCATATGAGATTTGAGTTGTCAAGAGGTTTTTTCGGTTTTTTGTTGATTTTTTCATTAAGGGACGCGTAAGCAGGATTCTCTTTTGGGGTTCAGTTTCGGGAGCAGGAACTCTAAGGCCTGCAAAATCTGCTAAGTGCATGAAAAAAGAAGGCAAAACTCGCCTGCGGCTCAGACAGTTGCCTTCTTTTTTCATAACGCAGATTCCGCAGGCCTAAGAGTTACTACACTCCCTGCAAGATTCACCCCAAAAGAGAATCCTGCTTACGCTGGTAATTGGAAAATTGTCGTTACTGTTCACACACCACTGTCCCGCGAGGTGTTTTGGCATGAATATGCCAAAATTCCATTGCCGCAGGCAATCTGGAATGAATTTTGGCTACGTTACTGTGAACGGAGTGAACAGTAACAAATCACGTTGTTCTTACATTGTTCCGAAGATACGGTCTCCGGCATCTCCAAGGCCTGGGCAGATGTAGGCGTGGTCATTTAACTCACGATCAAGGTGTCCACAGTAAATCTGAACATCCGGATGTGCTTCGTGGAGACGTTTGAGCCCTTCAGGGGCTGCGATGATGCACATGAATTTAATGTTTTTTCCGCCCTGTTTTTTGACAAAGTCAACGGCTGCTTCTGCGGAGCCACCGGTTGCAAGCATTGGATCTACGATCACTGAAATTCGCTCATCAATTGCTTCCGGGAGTTTGCAGTAGTATTCGTGTGGTTCATGGGTTACAGGATCACGATAGAGTCCTACATGGCCTACTTTTGCAGATGGCACAAGTGTGAGAATACTGTTTACCATTCCAAGGCCTGCGCGGAGCACAGGGATAACCGCCAGCTTCTTTCCTGAGATCATTGGTGTCATGCAGGTTTCAATAGGGGTTTCTACTTCTACATTTTCTACAGGAAGATCCCGGAGAGCTTCGTATCCCATGAGGATTCCAATCTCTTCTACTAATTTACGAAATTCATTTGTTCCTGTGTTTTTGTTTCTCAGCATGGATATTTTATGCTGGATCAGCGGATGATTCATAATATAAACGTTTTCCATTATCTTAATTCCTCGCTTAGTTGAATATTTGTTACTTTTTATAAATTCTACATCTGCTTACGTACAATGCGGTATTCGTCACCCATCTTGAAGTATGGACACTGATTGAAGTTTCCGGTGATGAACTTCACCATTTCATCTTCGTCAAGATTTATTTCACAGGTGTAGCATTCATAGTCATCATCATAACTGTAGTTTACACAATATTCGCAGTTTACTGCATCGGACATTATTTACTCCTCTCTTTGTTTCCGGCATATTTCATTTCTATCCGGTATCTCCTTTTGGATTTTTTCTGTTGCCTTTGTACCTGTGCAAAGTTTGCTGTTTCTGATATACTATGGTGTTGGGATCAAAAGATATTTCTTCCCTGAACTATTGCTTATAGCAATTCCATAAAATAACTATGAGGTTACATTTATGATATTATATCATATATCTGCAAAAAAATTAATAACACGCTGTACTTTTTCAATGCTCGCAGCATCTCTTATATTATGTCCGGCTGTTTTTTCCGGATGTTCGGCAAAAACGGAAAATGTCAAAAATACGGATGCCGGTTCCCAGGATCCCATCTCTGCCACTGCGATCAAACTGAATACTGCAGTTACGGTCACTATCTATGATTCTCAGGACAGAGAGCTGCTTACAGAATGCATGAATCTTTGTGACAAGTATGAGAAAATATTCAGCCGCACCGCAGATGACAGTGAATTATATCAGTTAAACCATCGGGAACTTACACCTGTGAAGGGAACAGAGGATACTTATCAGGTGTCGGCTTCTCTGGCGGAGCTGGTTTCTAAGGGACTTGATTATTCTGTATTATCTGAGGGTGCATTTGATATTGCTATTGAACCGCTGACTTCTCTGTGGAATTTTACTGCTGAAAATCCAAAAGTGCCCAAGGACAGTCTGATCCAGGCAGCACTGCCCAAATGCAATTATCACAATATCTCTGTTGATACAGATAAAAATGAGATTACATTAAAGACAGACGATACTGCAATCGAACTAGGTGCCATTGCCAAGGGTTATATCGCAGACCGCCTGAAGGATTATCTGGTTTCTCAGAATGTAAAAAGTGCGATCATCAATCTTGGCGGAAATGTTCTCTGTATTGGCGAAAAAACAGACAATTCTGCTTTTAAGATCGGGATCCAGAAACCATTTGCAGACCGAAGCGAAACTATTGCTGTTATGGACATCAGGGATAAGTCAGTGGTTTCCTCAGGAATTTATGAGAGATGCTTTGAACAGGATGGCACTTTGTATCATCACCTGCTCAATCCTAAAACCGGCTATCCTTATGATAACGGGCTGATTGCAGTTACCATTATTTCCGATCAGTCTGTGGACGGGGATGCGCTGAGCACGACCTGCTTTGCTCTTGGTCTGGAGGATGGCATGAAACTGGCCGAGTCTCTGGACGATGTACAGGCATTTTTCGTAACTTCTGATTATGCGATTCACTATACCAGAGATTTCCAGAAAAAAATCAAAGTTACGGAAACAGAATAAATCTGTCTCTGATGACTTAAATTGAAAAAACAGAAATATAAATCAACAATTATTAACTGGTGTTTTGACTTAAGTCAACCTTGTACAGATGACAAAAGTCCCCTGCTTATTGCTTTTCGCAACCTCCGCAGGGGACTTATCCGATTCAATTAAACTTATCACTCAGCCTGACAGTTCTTCTGACGATTATTCATTTTTAGTCTGCTATATACTGATTGCATTCAAACACTTGCAATCCATATAAGATTTCACTGATTCAGTCAGAATCTCACTCCACATCAAATTTCTCCAGACTTTCCAGTCTTGCTCTGTATTTGGAGTCATAGGCATCTGTAAACGAAGCCTCTTTCTTCATTTTTTCGAGAGCCGCTGCTGCTTTTTTAACTGTCTGGATAGTACCGGCACCTGCTACACAGCCGCCCGGACATGCCATTCCTTCCAGCAGATATCCATTATATTTACCAATCTTGGCCATCTGGAGCATCTTCTTACAGTTCTGCAGACCTTCTGCATTCATTACCTTTACTTCCCGATCAGGATCAATACGCTTCACCGCATGGACAACCGCTTCTGCCACACCACCGCTGACTGCGAAACCTCTTCCGTCAGCACTGGCACGAAACAGTGGTTCTCCTTCCGGAATATCTTTCCAGTCCACGCCTTTGGCATCAAACATTCCTGCCACTTCCTCAAAGGTCAGCACAAAATCCACATAGCTGCGGATACTCTTACGGCTGGCTTCCAGCTTCTTGGCTGCACAGGGACCTACGAAAACTATCTTACAATTCGGTTCCTTCTGCTTGATCAGTCTGGCAGTAAGAACCATAGGTGTCAGTGCCATGGAGATACATTTCGCCTGTTCCGGGAATAATTTCTTAGCCATCATAGACCAGGACGGACAACAGGATGTAGCCATAAACGGAAGTTTCTCAGGAACTTCCTCCAAAAAGTCCTTTGCCTCCTCCACTGTGCACAGATCTGCACCGACGGCAACCTCTCTTACATCTGTAAAGCCAAGTGCCTGAAATGCACCCCGTATCTTATTATTCTCCATACCTGGGAACTGACCTGCAATGGCAGGCGCCACGATTGCATACACCGGTGTTTCACTTTTTAATGCCATAACAGTCTGGAAAATCTGTCCTTTGTCTACAATAGCGCTGAACGGACAACTCACCAGACACTGGCCGCAGGATACACATTTGTCCTGGTCAATCTCTGCTCTTCCGTATTCGTCAGAACCAATGGCATTCATGCCGCAGGCCTTTGAACAGGGACGTTCCTGTTTGATGATTGCATTATACGGACAGGCTTCCAGACACTTTCCGCATTTGATGCAGGCATCTTCATCAATATGTGATCTGCCGCCTTCCATATGTACTGCTTTCTTTGGACAGACCTCCACACAGGGATGCTCCAGACAGCCCTGACAGCCCTCTGTAATCATTACCCTTTTCTCAGGGCAGGAATTACAGGCAAACTTGATCACATTGATAAGCGGCGGTTCATAATACTTTTCCTCAATAACGCTGGCCTCCACACCTTTGGAGATTGGCGCATGCTCTGTAACCTTTCTCAGTGACATCCCCATTGCAACGCGAAGTCTCTCACCAACTACCGCTCTTTCCAGAAAAATACTGTCACGATAAGTCGCAATTTCACCGGGTACAATCTTGTAGGGAAGCTCTTCCAGCATCTCCGGAGACTGGCCTTCATATGCCATCCTCGCAATTTCCGTAAAAATTTTGTGTCTGATTTCTGTTTTGGATGAATACAGTCCTCTCATTCTTTCCTCCTGATTTTGGATTTTGATAACTGTCCAGTCATTGGGCAATTATCATTTACATTTTTGGCTCTGCTGCAAAACAGCCACCCATTATTTCCTCCTGCCAGGTTTTCAGCTTTTATATAAAAAAACGAATTTCCGCTCTATTCCGTTTCTTCCTCTGCAATCATATCACCAAACTCCATCGAACTCAATACAGCATCACAATTTCATAAACTGAAAAATCATCCCCAGATTCCACTCCTCTGTTCCTCCAGATGATCCAGAATATAATTATAAATATCTACAGACACACTGTCCGGATAGTGGGTTCCGTCTACGGTGGAAAATCCCTCAGATACCAGATGGGAATATACGTCTATGTAGGTAACCCCACTCAGATTTGCCTGCATTGCCGCATTGAAGCTTTCAATCTCCGCATTACTGCAATAGGGATCATTCTGCACCGGACCTACAGACACAAAATAAGTCTGCGCTCCCCTGTTTCCCCATTCGGCAGCTTTGGAATTAATATAGCTGATGTAGTCATTAACATGATACAAGTCATTAACACCCATCAGAATAATAACCGCTGTATTGTCCTCAATCTGATCTTCTACCTGAGGCACTCCTGTAGATACCATCCAGTCATATCCCATAGAAGAAAGACAGGACCAAATGCTGTCATCATTTACCGCATCCCTCAATCCCTCTGTTCTGGAATCTCCGATAAATACCAGTTTATCTGCGGAGATAGTATCCGGATGATCTGGCTTGCTTAAAGTTCCCTGATCTGCCGGATTCTGTTTATCTGTCTCAGCTTCCTGCTCTGGTGTTGGAGTAGATGCAGGTATTGGTGTTGCTTCAGGTTTTTGTGTTAGTGCCGATTTAGATTTCGGTGTTGATTTGGACTTTGATGTTGACGCAGACTTTGACTTTGCTGTTGATTTCGGTTTTTCTGTCGGTGTAACTGTCAGAGTTTTCGGTGCTGGCGGACCTGCCGCTTCTGTCCCATGGACATTTGAAAACATACAGACAGCTACAATACATGCAGTTAATACAATTTGTCCGGTTCTATATTTTTTCGTAAATATCATTCCCTTCTGCAGTAATACTTACATCCCAGGCAGCATATCCGGCCATGAGAGGATTTCTCCGGAAATAATTTCCTCGTAATCTCCCTCAATATCCTGGCTTCTGCCTGCTTCGAACACGTTTGTCTCCGCTCCCCAGACACGATCTTCATATTCCCATATATGGAATCTCAGACCGCGAAACATAAAGTCGATGCTTCCGCATCCGTTTTCCTCTGTATATTCATAATGAATTTTCTTTGTTTTTAACGCTTCCTGTACTTTTTCCAAACGCATAAAATACCTCCTGATTATCTGTACAGTACCCTCTGTAATATAATACAGATAACTTTCACTGTAAAAAAATGTTCTCGTGTACACCCATCAAAAGTCAAACAGATATTCGCAATCCGCTTCACTACACAGCTCTACATATGCTCTTAATCCTGACGCCATTATACAAAATGAATTATATCATACTCTGCTACATAATATGTAATCTGAATGCCACTTCACAATTGCCGTTACTGTTCACTCCGTTTACAGTAACTTAGCCAAAATTCATTTCAGATTGCCTGTGGCAATGGAATTTTGGCTTGTATGTCTCGGGATTTTGGCATATTCATGCCAAAACACCTCGCGGGATAATGGTGTGTGAACAGTAACCAATTGCCCATTCTACATTCTGATCGATATTCACTCATCTTTATTTCTGTCTTTTCTTCGTTGGTATCGCCAGGATGATTATCGTAGCAATTACAAACAAAGTTCCAAGCATCATCTCTTTTTTTGGTTTTGTTTACTTTCATTGTTCGTTTGCATATTTCTGTTATCTTTCCTGTCTGTATTATTATGGATTCTGAATATTTGAGAATAAGTATAATCCGCTGTAACGACACTTGTCAAGAAAACAAAATACCGCAGAGACTTTCTTTGTCTCTGCGGCGATTTATAGCCCTGTTATAATCAGATATAATTTCCATCTTGTACACTCTGCACTGTAAATGCAGATTTCTTTTTCACGAAATCAATCGCATCTTTCACAGTAATTCCGTCAATCTGCCAGTTCGCATAGAAACCATCCAGAGTCTTTAATGTCTCGTCTTTTGCTGTATTTTCATCAAGAACAAGAAGTACGATCAGACCTGCTGCCTTAAGATGGCGGACAGTTTCTGCATAGTTTTCACTCGCTGCCGGATGATACAGATAGGTATGTTTTCCAAGTACAGTCAGTCCCTTTTCTACCTGCTCTGCAAAATCAAGAGTGATTCCTTCTTTACCGATCGGGAATTCCACTACTACCGGTGTCTGACCTTTCAGTCCTGCACGAACCTGCTCGTCCACTTTTCCGATCTGGGATCTATCCTGAGAAACAAAGGTTTTTCTCACAACACCGCAGGCAGAAGTCATATTTGTGACACGATCTATCAGAATCAGCTCACCCAGTGTTCTGTGCCTGTCAAATTCGTCTACAACGATCTTCTCTGAGAATTCCAGAGTACAGGAAGCAATCTCATTTTTCTTTAAGATATATGCGCTTTTCTTTTCACCTGTATTAACATCCACAGAATAATTGATCTTTGTAACCAGGCCGGGGATCATCTTTGTACCGATTTTTACAAAGAAGTTCTTGCCATCCGTAAGAGCATTGTCATCCATCCAGAGGATATCTGCTTCCACAGAGTCTGTAAGAACTGCGCCGGAATCAATGGCAAGTACACATCCGCGGGAAACATCTACTTCTCTGTCAAGCTGGATGGTAACAGGCTGTCCCTGTACAGCTTCCTGAACTTCTTTATCGCCAACAAGAATACTCTTTACATGAGCTTCTTCTTTACTGGGAAGAGTAGTCACAAGGTCGCCTGCCCTGATGGCACCATTCTCAATCTGTCCCTGGAATCCGCGAAACTCATGGTTTGGTCTGCAGACTCTCTGTACAGGCATATAGAAGCCCTTCTCTGTATCTTCCTTAATGTCTACGGTTTCCAGATGGGAAAGAAGCGCCTCACCTTTATACCATGGCATGTTGTCAGATTTGGTTGTAACGTTGTCACCTTCTGTGGCAGATACCGGAATAATAGTTACATTGGCAAGTTTCAGTTCTTCTATCAGTGCTGCGATCTGATTCTCAATGTCGCGGAAACGTTTTTCATCATATTCAATAAGATCCATTTTGTTTACTGCAAATACAAAGTAACGGATTCCCATCAATGCGCAGATTCTTGCATGACGTCTTGTCTGTACCAGTACTCCCTGTGAAGCATCCACCAGGATAACTGCCAGATCTGCAAAGGACGCACCCACTGCCATGTTTCTTGTATATTCTTCATGTCCGGGTGTATCTGCAACAATGAAGCTTCTGTTATCTGTTGTAAAATAACGGTATGCAACATCAATGGTGATTCCCTGCTCACGCTCTGCCATAAGACCGTCCAGAAGAAGCGAATAATCAATGGCACCGCCTCTGCTTCCTACTTTGGAATCCAGCTCCAGGGCTTTCTCCTGATCTGCATAGAGAAGCTTTGCATCATAAAGAATATGTCCGATCAGAGTGGATTTTCCATCATCTACACTTCCGCATGTAATAAATTTCAATAATCCTTTCATTCTAGAAATACCCCTCTCTCTTTCTTCTCTCCATGCTGCCTGCTGCCTCGTGGTCGATCACCCTGCTGGTACGTTCAGAAGAAACAGCACTTAACGTCTCATCAATAATCTCATCCAGAGTATCTGCTTCAGATTCAATACCTCCAGTAAGCGGATAGCACCCAAGAGTACGGAATCTGACTTTTTTGTTTTCAATCTTTTCACCCGGACGGAGTTTTAATCTGTCATCATCCACCATAATGATATTTCCGTCTCTGTAGATGACCGGTCTTTCTTTCGCAAAATATAACGGTACAATTTCGATATTTTCACGCTGAATGTACTGCCAGATATCCTTTTCTGTCCAGTTGGAAATTGGAAATACTCGCATACTCTCGCCCTTCTGGATCTTAGTGTTATAAAGCTTCCACATCTCCGGTCTCTGGTTTTTCGGATCCCATGCCTGAGCTGAATTACGGAAAGAGAAGATTCTTTCTTTTGCTCTGGATTTCTCCTCATCACGACGGCCGCCTCCAAATGCCGCTGTAAATCCATATTTGGTCAGAGCCTGTTTTAACGCCTGTGTTTTCATGATATCTGTATATGCAGAACCATTGTCAAATGGATTGATTCCTGCCTTTACACCCTCTTCATTGGTGTAAACCAGCATATCAATTCCGTTTTCCTTTGCGATTCTGTCGCGGAATTCGATCATCTCATGGAATTTCCATGTAGTATCAATGTGAAGGAACGGGAATGGAGGTTTCTCCGGGTAAAATGCCTTCATCGCCAGATGGAGCATAACGGAGCTGTCCTTTCCTATAGAATAGAGCATAACCGGCTTTTCACACTCGGCTGCTACTTCTCGCATAATATAAATCGCCTCTGCCTCAAGCGCATCAAGATGAGATAAGTTACTCATTGCATTATCCTCCTCTGTTTGTTTATACTCGGAATCTTTTCGTACTTGAGCAAATACACTAGAGCGTGTCTGAAAAATCATTCCCGCAATCTGCACGCCCCACTTTGCGGTATATTTTGTCCGAATTCGGTTGTCGTAGCCCGCTACGACGCCCTCATCCGAACAAAATCTCCCACAAATTGTGACGCACATCTTGCGTAAAGCATTTTTCAAACACACTCTAAAGATTCTGAGAGTACATACTTGTGTTTAATATTTATTAGCGTCTTTCTTATTAACCTGAATAGTGATCTTAGTGCCATCCGGCTTCTCCACTGTCCATGTGGAAATATCCGGTTTCTCTGATACAACCATACTTGCACCTCTGCCTCCCACATCAGCTCCAAGGAAAAAGCGGATGGCATCATGCCTGCATTCCTTAATACAGGAAGTACATCCCCAGCAGTCTCTTACCTGACGGATAAAGGCTTTGTTCTCTTTATCCTTTTTGATCAGATTTCCGGGACAGGCTTCAATACATCTGCCACATCCTGTACATTTACTTTTTTGAATCCGAATGCTCATCTCTCACCTGCTCCTTTCTCTGCTGTATTCAAACCTGTATTTTCCTTTGTGATCAGGTCACGATATAAGATCTTAATCTCGCCGTTTTCCATACGGGAGTTTACATATTTCATCCACTCTTCGCTCTGCTGCGGGTAGTCTGTATTCTCTCCGAAACTATGCCATCTGGTTTCCTTTCTGGCTGCCAGATGTGCGATCACTGCCTGACACACGATCAGTCGTTCGCGAAGTTCATAAATCTGCATCAGTTCATAAGTATCTGTTGCTGCCAGAGTGTCAACTACTGGCAACAATGCTGCAATCTTTTCATCTGCCTTTGCAAGACTCATCCCGCTGTATCTGTAGTCTGTACCGATTCCTCCTGCATACTGATCCATGATCTTCTGCATGGCTTCCTCAAGCTGCTCTGCATTCATCAAAGAACGGGAAGCATTCAAATGTGATTCGTATTCTGCCTTCTTAGCTATTGTAGTTTGAGACAGCTCCTGTTCTCCGCCACTCTCTAAAGCCCCTTCCTTATTTTCCGCTGCGATCCGGTCATCATCTTTGCCATTCAGATATTCCAAAATCGCCTCTGCTGCGATCTCACCTTCTGCCAGTGCGCCGGTTACATATTTCTGCGGACATCCTCCTGCTACGTCTCCGGCTGCATATAAACCTTCAATAGTTGTAGCTCTGTTATTATCTACCCAGTAACCGCTGGCTGTATGTCCGCCTACAATATATGGCTCTGTGCCCTCAATCTCTACATTCTCTTCGGATGGTCCTTTTCCGGCTTCCATCCATTTCAGAGTCTGGGACGGTGCCATATTCAGGTAAGCTTTGTAAAGGTCCTGCTCCTGTTCTTTGGAAATACCTTCCGTTCTGAGATAACATGGACCGTTTCCTTCTCTGTTCTCCATGACTGTACCGTAAACTCGCTGGGAAGTTGTCAGACCATATTTTGTTTCATAAATATCACCATGTGCATTGACCTGTCTGGCCCCAACGCCCTGAGCAATAGTTCCTGTAGGAGCAATCGTGTCCTTACATCTCAATGCAATGAAACGCATCTCAAAGGTTGTCATCTCTGCACCGGAAAGAAGTCCCATTGCATATCCTGCACCTGTGTTAAACGGAGAATACCACATCTTATGTCTGGAAAATCCCGGATTATTCGGTCTGTAAAGTCCCGCTGCACCACCTGTGGCACAAAGAACTGCTTTCGCATCAATGTCATAGAAAATATCCTCATTAACGCTAAATCCAACTGCGCCTGTGACTTTTTTGTTTTCTGTTTTATAATCTGTAATATTTACATGATTGAGAACCGTAACATTCTCCTGTTCAGCTGCCGCCTTTGCAAGGATTGGCTTCATATTTTCGCCATTGATCTTGATGTTTCGGTTTCCTCTGGCAACATATTTTCCGTTTTCGTCCTTCAGGATGACCAGCCCCAGATCTTCCATCACCTTTGTCACATGATTCAGTCTCTCTGACATGGTAAGAAGAAGGTCTTCTCTTACGATTCCATGGGCATCCTTTTTGGCATAATCCACATAATCCTGCGGCACTCTGCCTTCTGTAATATATGCGTTCAATGCATTCACGCCCGCCGCCAGACATCCGCTTCGCTTAATATTCGCTTTCTCTGCGATCAGAACTTTTCTGCCGCTTTTTTGGCCAATCACATAGGCTGCAAAGCATCCTGCCGTACCGCCGCCGATGATCAGCACATCTGTCCTGATTCTCTCTGTTCTCATTCTCTCTTACCCTTTCCTCCATACCAGTGTGCCAACAAGTTGATTTTCCGATCAGTCTTGCCTCTGAATTTCTTATTTCTTCATTGTCGTCAGTCGCCGCAGCCACCGTTGTCAGATAATTACAAAGTCATCCCTTACAGCCTCATTTTCGATCAGCTGTACACTGTCACCTCTCAGTGCAAAAATCCTGTAAAGGAATACATTCACAGTCTCACCTTCCCGGATATCTGTTTTCTCCAGGCTTCTTCTGGCAGTTACTACGGAATTGTTGACTCTCACCTGAAGTTCCAGATTATCTCCCCTGAAAGAAACCTGTTCAACCACTCCCCGGGATACGGAAGTTTTGAACTTCTCCACCTCATCCAGTTTGGAGATTTTTACAAATTCCGGGCGGACAATAATCTTGTCTGCTCCTTCTGCCTGAGCAAAGGTATGGAAATCATCCGCATTTTTCAACACAGATGGCTGTCCGAAGAAGGACGCTGTAAAAGCTGTCTCAGGATTTCTGTAAACCCCTATGGGAGTTCCTTTCTGTTCGATCCGTCCTGCATTAGTGATAATAATCTCATCTGCTACTTCAATGGCCTCATCCTGATCATGAGTAACGAAAATACTGGTAATTCCCAGCTTTCCGATCATCTCTTTTAACCAGCTTCGCAGTTCCTGACGGATTTTTGCATCAATGGCTGCAAAGGGCTCATCCAGAAGCAGCACCTGGGGATTTGGAGCAAGGGCTCTGGCAAATGCCACCCTTTGCCTCTGGCCGCCAGATAACTGGCTTGGATATCTTTTTTCCAGTCCTTCCAGCCCCACCAGTTTGATCAGCTCTCTGACTCTGGCATCAATTTTCTTCTTATCAGCCTTCTGAACCTTCAAACCAAATGCAACGTTGTCATAAACTGTCATATAGCGAAACAACGCATAATTCTGAAATACAAATCCAATCCCACGCTGACTGGACGGAACATCATTTACCACTTTTCCATCAATAATGACCTCTCCGCTGTCCGGGGTTTCCAGGCCTGCGATCATTCGAAGAATAGTTGTTTTTCCGCTTCCGCTTGGTCCCAGCAGACCAATCAGTTTACCTTTCTCAATTCCGAAATTCACATTCCTTGATGCCTGGTAAGAACCATATGTCTTATTGATATTTTTTAACTCTACATACATATCAGGCTTCCTTCTTTCCTTTATATTCAATCAGGCTTCTGACTACCAGAATGATAACTGCCATGATCACAAGCAGCGAAGATACGGCAAACGCCGGAACATACTGAAACTCATTAAACAAAATCTCTACATGAAGAGGAAGTGTATTGGTCTTTCCTCTTAAATGTCCGGAAAGTACAGATACCGCTCCAAACTCTCCCATTGCTCTTGCCGTACAGAGCACAACTCCATACAGTAATGCCCATTTGATATGAGGGAATGTGATCTTCCAGAAAATGGTCCATCCACCTGCTCCCATCAGGGCTGCCGCTTCCTCCTCATCGCTTCCTTCTGCTTCCAGAACCGGAATCAGTTCTCTGGAAATAAAAGGAAAGGTTACAAATACAGTTGCAATAATGATTCCCGGTACAGAGAATACAACTTTCATCCCTAACTTCATGAGAAAAAAGTAAACAGGACTCTGTCGTCCGAAAATCAGAAGAAAGATCAAACCTGCAATAACAGGGGAAATAGTAACCGGAAGATCGATCAGGGTAGTGAGAAGCTTTTTACCCCTGAACTGAAACTTCGTCAGTGCCCAGGCTGCAAAAACACCAAAAACAGTGTTAAAAACAACTGCAAAGAGTGTTGCCTTCACTGTAAGAAGAAGTGCTTTGATGGTGTACTCATCTGTCACTGCAGCTGCATAGACCTTCCATCCGCTCCGCAATGCTTCTGTGATCACAGTGATCAGAGGAAGAAGGAGCATGACTGCCAGAAACAGAACACTGATCCCGACAAGCAGACATTTTGTAATTTTCTCCGAAGTCTTTTCATTGTTGTCCATCAGGCATTTCCTCCTCTTAAAATTCTTGCATTTCTCTGCTGTATCATACTGTTAAGGAACAGAATAAAAAATGAAACTGCCAACATCACAAGTGCGATTGCCGTTGCACTTGAATAATCAAATTCCTGAAGCTCTGACATAATAACCAGCGGTGTGATTTCTGTATAATAGGGTTTATTTCCTGCGATAAATACAACACTTCCATATTCACCCAGACATCTTCCGAACGCAAGTCCGGTTCCCGCAAAGATCGCGGGCTTCAGTTCCGGAAAAATGACCTTCCAGAAGATAGTTGTTTTCTTTGCTCCCAGCACTCCTGCTGCCTCGCTGTAAGAATTATCCATCTTTTCCAGAACCGGCTGTACACTTCGCACAACGAACGGTATTCCTACAAATATCATAGCCACTGTAATACCTATTCTTGTGTATGCGATCTTGATACCGAATCCTGCAAAAAAGCTGCCGACAATTCCTGAATCTGAGGTCAGGGATGTCAGTGCAATACCTGCTACCGCTGTGGGAAGAGCAAAGGGAAGTTCGATCACCCCATCCATAAGTCTCTTGCCCGGAAAATCATATTTCACAAGCACCCACGCAAGAATAGTTCCCATAATTCCATTTATTACTGCTGCTGCAAAAGCACATACAAAACTGGTATAAAAGGATGCCAGCACTCTGGCCCTTGTGATGGTTTCGATAAAATCTTTAAAACTCAGCTTCGCTGTGTAGACCACCAGGCTTGCCAGGGGGATCAGAACTACCAGACTCAATATGGAAATGGTAATTCCCATGGAGAGCCCAAACCCTGGAATCACCGGTTTATTTCTTTTTTTCATAATCAATTACCACCTCTCCTGCCTCATATATTCTGTCTGTGCTTATGCTCTTGCTTCATCTTGTCTTCCTTTATCTCTCATAAATCTGATCGAAGATTCCGCCATCTGTGAAATATTTCTCCTGCACTTTATCCCATCCGCCATAATCACTGATATTTGCCAGATTTATATTCAGATCAAACGTATCACTGTGCTTCTTCAGGATTTTCTCATTAGTGGGGCGGAAATAATTCTCTGCTGCGATCTCCTGTGCTTTGTCGGAATACAGATAATTCAAATACTCAGTTGCCACATCTCTTGTATCTCTGTAATCCACCACTTCATCTACCACCGCCACAGAAGGCTGTGCCAGAATACTTACGCTTGGAGTAACAATCTTATACTCATCCGGATAATCCCGCATGGATAGATAAGCTTCATTTTCCCACGCAACCAGCACATCTCCTTGTCCGTTCTCCACGAAAGAGGTCGTTGCACCTCTTGCGCCTGAGTCAAGAACCACCACATTCCGGTAAAGTTTCTTAATAAATTCCTTCATCTGCGCTTCATCGCCACCATACTTTTTATCTGCGTAAGCCCACGCTGCCATGTAGTTCCATCTGGCACCGCCGGAGGTTTTCGGATTTGGTGTTACTACTCCCACTCCTTTTTTCGTCAGATCGTCCCAGTCTTTGATATCCCTGGGATTTCCTTTCTTCACCAGAAATACGATAGTGGATGTATAAGGAGAACTGTCATTGTCAAATTTATCTTTCCATCCTGCCTTGATCAGCCCTGCGTTTTCAATAGACTCAATATCATATTCCAGTGCCAGGGTTACCACATCTGCATCCAGACCATTGGCTACCTCAAGTGCCTGTTTCCCTGAACCACCATGGGACTGTATCACTTCCACATCATCCCCGGTCTTCTCCTTCCAGTGGTCTTCAAATATTTTATTATACTGTTCAAACATCTCTCTGGTAGGATCATAGGAAACATTAGTGATAGACACCGTTTTTCCAAAAGCCTGTACCGGCATCAGTGCCAGTACAACTGCAAGACCAAAGGCAAATAATTTTCTGATCATGTTTCATCTCCTTTAAGGTACCAGTAGTTTTTTGCATTCTCTACTTTTCATAGTTATTCGATATGTTTTATATGATATTACAAGAAATGACAGAATTTGTCAATAGTGTATTAAAATAAGTACAATTTATGTTGTGTAGATAAGAACACAAAAAAAGCAGCATCCTGAAATACAGAATGCTGCAGTCAAAATTACATATTTTTTATTCGGCAGAAGCTGCTGCCTTTTCTTTCTCCGGAAAAAGCTTTCCGAAAATAAATCTTACGAATGGTCCGGCATAAAAGATCTGCCAGAAGAATGCCATCGGAAAGTTCATTGCTGTTGTCTGGAGCCATGTGGGAATGATCTGACTTGCCGATGCATGTTTGATCAGCACAGTTGCCGCAAAGCTCATACATGGACACATAAATGCAACGGATACTGCTGAGATTGCAAGTACAAGGTGGAACGGATTATCTCTTCTCATATCCACAACACCAAATGCAATCTTCTTTGCAAGACCACCGATGATAAAGAAATCAAGAATAAATGCAATCGGTCCCATGAATGTTAATTCATGAAAAGCTAACAGAAATGTCTCATTTGTCATTGTCCCTGTGTTCAGTACAATGTTGTAGCAGATCATGGCATAAACCATTACAAACACCATGATAATCGTAAAAATAACTTCCTGAAACTTGTTTTTAGGCATAAAAATCCTCCTTAGATAGTATGAATAACATCAATTAGAGATTTGTGTTGTTCATAACCATCCAGGAGGATGTACCGTTTCCAATAATACCAAATATCTGTTTCTTAAATTTACCGTTGGTTATTATACGGACTGTTTTAAAAAAAGTCAAGGATTTTTTCAGTACCTGCAGTGTGAATCAGGGAACAAAGGTTACTGTTCACACACCACTGTCCCGCGAGGTGTTTTGGCATGAATATGCCAAAAT
>NZ_JAJDMJ010000129.1:0-1300 GCF_020593585.1 Blautia sp. DFI.6.71 | reverse complement strand
GAAACAAAAAAAGAAAGGAAGTATGTTGTTTTTGCTTCTAATAACATCATACAAGGAAATGAAATGGAAACACTACAATTAAAGAATATTTCTTACTTTTATAATAAGGAGCTTCCTATACTTCAAAATATAAATATCAGCTTTGAAAGAGGAAAAATGTATGCCATTCTAGGAAAGTCAGGTAGTGGTAAGACGACTCTTTTATCTCTTTTAGCAGGACTCGATGAACCTGTAGATGGTGTGATATTGTATGAGGGTAACATATTAAAGGGAAAGGAATTGGATAATTATAGAGCAAAGCATGTTTCTATAATTTTTCAAAGCTATAATTTGATTGATTATTTAACTGCGGTTGAAAACATTGAATTTATTACGAACAAGAATGCACGACCTATTTTGCACGAATTAGGAATTTTAGAAGAAGACATGGATAGAAACGTGTTGCAATTATCGGGAGGACAGCAACAGCGTGTTGCAATAGGAAGGGCATTAACGTCCGAAACGGATATTTTACTCGCAGATGAGCCGACAGGAAATTTAGATGAAAAGACAGCAAAAGAAATAGCAGAAATATTAAAAAATACGGCGTACAGAAAGAAAAAGTGTGTCATTGTCGTTACACATTCTTCAGAGGTGGCGAAATATGCAGATATAGTATTAAATCTAGAAAAGGGAAAACTATTGGAAGAGAGGCGAGATACATGAAGAGAAAAAAAGGAATGATTTATATTTTAGTTCTTATACTTCTGCTAATTATAGGTTGTGTATATATGTGTGAACAGAAAAAAGTACATGAAAAGAATTCAACTTATGATTATGAGATCAATACTAAAAAAGATGACAGGTCAATAGATATAGATGTTGAAGAATAAATGGTAAGAAGCCGAGTAACTGTGAAAAGTTATTCGGCTTCTTACAGTTGCGTTTTATGGTTACATATTTGGTTATAAAAAAGGTTTGTAAAGGACATGGGAAGTGGAGTGATTTCAAATTACTAATGAAACATAAGAAAGGAATGATACAGAGAGGGACTGAATCTATGGTTACGTTTATTTGTAGCTTACATATAGATAATTTTAGAAAGAAGCCATTGATATAAGAATCTCTTGTTTTTAAATTTGGATGAACATAATTGCTCAGTACAAAAATTATTTTCATTTTTGTCTGGGAAAGTGAAAGGAATGGATACAAATATGAAAATAGCAGTTTGTGATAGTGATAAGAATTTTTTAAATAAGGTAGAAGTGCAAATTCTGCTCGAACGGTACGCCTATTCCGAAATCGGCGGTACATTCATTCT
>NZ_JAJDMJ010000128.1:0-1319 GCF_020593585.1 Blautia sp. DFI.6.71 | reverse complement strand
AAAAAACATGGCATCAGAAAGAACAGAAGAACTATACAGGGTTTTGCTCAGCAAGGGCTATCCGAAGGAGCTTTGTGCTGAGATTGCATATAAAAATATGAATACAGATTATACCGCAACCAGAATGCTGGGTTATTTATATCGGTATACAAATCCTAAAATCGAAGATCTGGTAGATGAGATGCTGGCGATTTTAAGTGACCGGGCACAGATAATAGAGAAAAAGGAATCTGAACATGCGCAGGCAGTGATCAGTGAAATGTACCGGAAGGGATTATAAGTGACGAAGAACTTGGAGATAAGATAACAATGGAGCAATATTATTACAACCATATGAATAAGGCGCAGCAGGCTGCATATCACAGCATTCTTAGCGGTGTGAAAAACCTGGCGGATGAATTTCAAATTCCGGCATTAGAGGGAGAAGAACTTTATAATGTTTTTTTTCAGATGCGTCTGGATCATCCGGAGATATTTTGGGTGAGCAGTTATAAATACCGGTATTATAAAGACTCTCCGAATCTGATTTTTATTCCGGAGTATCTTTTTGATAAAAAGAAGATTTGCGAACATCAAAAGGCTATGACTGCCAGAGTTGAGAAGCTGATTCGTCCGGCTCAGAAGCTGTCTGAGTGGGAGAAAGAGAAGTATGTACATGATTTTATCTGTGAAAATATCCGCTATGACAAACTGAAAAAATCATATTCCCATGAAATTATCGGACCGTTGGGGCAAGGCGTTGGTGTTTGTGAGGGAATCGCAAAAGCAGTAAAGGTTTTGTTAGATGCACTGGGAGTCTGGTGTGTGATTGCAATCTGTGGAAATAATCCTGAGAAGGGGATTAAGTATCGCCACACATGGAATATCGTAAAAATAGGAGGTACATATTATCATCTGGATGCGACCTTTGATAATACCCTGGGGAAAGATCGTGAGACTTCTGAAATCCGCTATGATTATTTCAATCTGGATGATTCACAGATTTTCAGGGATCATGAGCCTCTTATTGCGCCGGCGCCTCACTGCGGTGATCATGAGCACTTTTACTATAAGGAGAAGAAGCTTTCTTTTACTAAGAAAGAGGATGTGTATAAACGTTCTTTGCAGGCGGCGAAGAAAGGCAGGGTACTTATTTTTCACTGGAGAGGCGGTTATCTGACAAAGGAAGTACTGAAGGAATTGCTGGAGCTTATCCGGAAAGCAGGAGATGAGAAAGACAAAACAGCAATGGTCAGCATAAACTGGCCGCAGGCAGTTATTCGTGTTCAGTATACGGATATGCAGGTACAGGAGAGTGTGACAATAGAGGAAGCGAATGA
>NZ_JAJDMJ010000127.1:0-1335 GCF_020593585.1 Blautia sp. DFI.6.71 | reverse complement strand
TTGGTCAAGCCCTCACCCGATTAGTAACAGTCAGCTCCATGTGTTGCCACACTTCCACCTCTGCCCTATCTACCTCGTCGTCTTCAAGGGGGTTTACTTCTTTCGAATGGGATATCTCATCTTAAGGGGGGCTTCACGCTTAGATGCCTTCAGCGTTTATCCCTTCCGGGCTTGGCTACTCGGCCGTAGACTTGGCAGTCTAACCGATGCACCAGCGGCCCGTCCATCCCGGTCCTCTCGTACTAAGGACAGCTCCTCTCAGATATCCTACGCCCACGCCGGATAGGGACCGAACTGTCTCACGACGTTCTGAACCCAGCTCGCGTACCGCTTTAATGGGCGAACAGCCCAACCCTTGGGACCTACTACAGCCCCAGGATGCGATGAGCCGACATCGAGGTGCCAAACCACTCCGTCGATGTGAACTCTTGGGAGTGATAAGCCTGTTATCCCCAGGGTAGCTTTTATCCGTTGAGCGATGGCATTCCCACTTAATACCACCGGATCACTAAGCCCTACTTTCGTACCTGCTCCACCCGTCGGTGTCGCAGTCAAGCTCCCTTCTGCCTTTGCACTCTTCGAATGGTTTCCGTCCATTCTGAGGGAACCTTTGGGCGCCTCCGATACCCTTTCGGAGGCGACCGCCCCAGTCAAACTCCCCGTCTGGCATTGTCCCACCGCCGGGTCACGGCGGCTGGTTAGAAACCCAATACTGCAAGGGTGGTATCCCAACAGCGGCTCCATGGCAACTGGCGTTACCATCTCCTAGCCTCCCACCTATCCTGTACATGCAATACCGAGTCCCAGTACCAGACTGGAGTAAAGCTCCATGGGGTCTTTCCGTCCTGGCGCAGGTAACCAGCATCTTCACTGGTACTTCAATTTCACCGGATGCATTGTCGAGACAGCGCTCAAATCATTACGCCTTTCGTGCGGGTCGGAACTTACCCGACAAGGAATTTCGCTACCTTAGGACCGTTATAGTTACGGCCGCCGTTTACTGGGGCTTAAATTCAAAGCTTCGCGTTACCGCTAACCTCTCCTCTTAACCTTCCAGCACCGGGCAGGCGTCAGCCCATATACCTCACCTTTCGGTTTCGCATAGACCTGTGTTTTTGCTAAACAGTTGCTTGAGCCTATTCTCTGCGGCCTGGTTTCCCAGGCACCCCTTATCCCTAAGTTACGGGGCCATTTTGCCGAGTTCCTTGACAATGCTTCTTCCGCCGGCCTTAGGATTCTCTCCTCATCCACCTGTGTCGGTTTACGGTACGGGTACGGTATAAACGATAGCGGCTTTTCTTGACGCATGGCTCACGGACTTCGCTACTTTATTTC
>NZ_JAJDMJ010000126.1:0-1485 GCF_020593585.1 Blautia sp. DFI.6.71 | reverse complement strand
GAGAGTATGAAACTTTTTCTGTAAAATAATGTTTATAAGGTTCTTCTATGATACAATAAATATCATTAGGAGGGCCTTTTATTATGGCAAGACAAAAGAAACCTGTACATCGTGTACAAATGACAGAAGGAAAACGAAACATCATCCATCAGCTCCTGGAAGAGTACGATATCCAGTCTGCAGAAGACATTCAGGATGCGCTCAAGGATCTTTTAGGCGGCACCATTAAGGAAATGATGGAAGCTGAAATGGATGATCATCTTGGTTACGAAAAATCCAAACGCTCAGATAATGATGATTATCGCAATGGTTATAAGCGGAAACAGGTCAACAGCCGGTATGGCTCGATGGAAATCGAAGTGCCACAGGATCGCAAATCAACGTTTGAACCACAGGTTGTGAAAAAACGTCAGAAAGATATTTCCGATATTGATCAGAAGATCATTTCCATGTATGCCAAAGGAATGACTACCCGGCAGATTTCCGAAACCATCGAAGATATTTATGGCTTTGAAACTTCTGAGAGCTTTATTTCTGATGTGACTGATAAGATCCTGCCACAGATCGAAGACTGGCAGAACCGGCCACTGGACGAGGTCTATCCCATTCTCTACATTGATGCAATCCATTATTCTGTAAGGGATAATGGCGTGATCCGAAAGCTTGCTGCTTACGTGATTCTGGGAATCAACACGGAAGGAAAAAAAGAAGTTTTAACCATCAGTGTTGGCGATAACGAAAGCGCAAAATACTGGCTTTCCGTTATGAATGAACTGAAAAATCGTGGTGTCAAAGATGTATTAATCATCTGTGCCGATGGTTTAACCGGAATCAAAGAAGCGATCGCAGCAGCTTTTCCAAAGACGGAATACCAGCGCTGTATTGTACACCAGGTAAGAAACACGTTGAAATATGTCCCAGATAAAGACAGAAAAGCCTTCGCTACGGATCTGAAAACCATTTATCAGGCCACAGATGAAAAGAAAGCTCTGGCAGCCTTAGAGCGTGTAACAGAAAAATGGACACCGAAATATCCGAATTCCATGAAGCGCTGGAAGGATAACTGGGACTCAATCTCGCCGATCTTTAAATTTTCAACGACGGTCAGAACGGTGATTTATACTACAAATGCTATTGAATCCCTGAATTCTACCTACCGGAAACTGAATCGCCAGAGAAGCGTATTTCCAAGCGATACAGCTCTATTAAAGGCACTGTATCTTGCCACATTTGAAGCTACGAAGAAATGGACCAGTACGATCCGCAACTGGGCACAGGTGTATGGTGAACTGAGTATTATGTACGAAGGACGCCTCCCAGAGTAACGAATAAACAGGCGAATAAGACGGGCGGAAAACCGCCTGCTCTTGACATGCCATTCAACAACTGTTATATATAAAACAAGGGTGAGAAGCCTGATTTTCAGGCTTGCCACCCTTGCATATCATAGAAGAATCTTATTTACAGACTTTTTCTCACAGTCTC
>NZ_JAJDMJ010000125.1:0-1566 GCF_020593585.1 Blautia sp. DFI.6.71 | reverse complement strand
CAATGTCATTAACTTAAAAGCAGAAGATATTTATTCCTAAAAGGATTAGATATCTTCTGCTTTTTTTGATATGCTTATATTGTAAAAAGAAGCCATGAACCTGCTCAAAAAAAAGGATGTGATTATACATGAAACATTCTCAGAAACGTACATTCATGGATATAGAAAAAATGAGTTCTGATGAATTTAAGGCATTTTGCCGATTAGGTAATAAAAATCATTTTACCAGAATCCGAAAAATGCCTCTTCAGGATCTTCTTTTCACAATGATAAACAGAAAGGGGCTGACGTTGGCATTGGAACTGAGAAATTATATGAAACTTGCTCATCCTGGTGTGTCTATTTCAAAACCAGGATATCTGAAACAGCGTATGAAACTTAATCCAGATGCTTTTTTGGAATTGTATAAATATCATAACCGTAACTTTTATGCAGATTCCACCTTTTCAACTTACAAAAATCATTTAATATTAGCTGCTGACGGCTCAGATATTAATATTCCTACTACTACTGAAACACTGAAACTGTATGGTTCTGCAAGCCGAAAAAACACAAAACTCCAAGCACAAATAGGATTAGGCTGTATTTATGATGTAATGAATCGTATGATACTGGAAAGTGACTGTAATAAGGTGAAATTTGATGAAATGCGCCTGGCCGAAAAACAGATGGAACGAATACCGGAAACAATAGGCAACATTCCCTATATTATTATCATGGACAGAGGCTATCCTTCTACGCCAGCGTTTATACATATGATGGATAAGGATCTTAAGTTTATCGTACGTTTAAAAAGCAGTGATTACAAAAAAGAGCAAAGCAGTTTAACAGAAAATGATCAGCTGGTTAAAATAAAACTTGATAAATCAAGAATCAGACATTACGAAGGGACGCCGGATGGAGAACGTATGAAAGAACTGGGTGAAATTTCATTGCGTATGGTAAAAATCCTATTAGAAAATGGAAATCTGGAAGTTTTAGCTACAAATCTTTCACAAACGGAATTTCATACAGAAGAAATAAAAGAATTATATCATATGAGGTGGGGAATAGAGACTGCGTATGAAACACTAAAGAATCGGTTGCAGTTAGAAAATTTTACAGGTACAAAACCTATTCTGTTATTACAAGATATATACAGCACCATATATCTGAGCAATTTAGTCGAAGATATCATATTAGACGCAGAGCGTGAACTGGATCAGAAGGAAACAAACAGAAAACATAAAATGATGATCAATCAGACAGTTAGTATTGGAATCTTAAAAAACGATCTGATTTATATACTTCTTGAAACGGATGATCAAAAGAAAAATATATTATTTCAGCAAATATATGAAGACATCAGTAAGAATCTGGTTCCTATTCGTCCTGATCGGCATTATACCAGAACGAAAGGGCGGTTAGCAGGGAAATATTCAAATACTCATAAAAGAGCATACTAATCTAGAAAATACGAATACAAAGAGAAGGGGATAAGTATGCCCATATAAAAAAACAAAAAGCAGGAATCATAGTTTTATAAATACTTACGATTTCTGCTTTTTGCTAAAGTTAATGACATTG
>NZ_JAJDMJ010000124.1:0-1568 GCF_020593585.1 Blautia sp. DFI.6.71 | reverse complement strand
GAGACCAGCTATGAAAAGTCAAGTATAAATTAGCCAGAAATTCAATTTTTTTGTTTCGGGTAAAAAGGGTAACTTTAACAAAGCTCCCTAAAAGCCCTTTTTCAAAATCTATCGATTATGGTATGCAGACCGCTTATTCGAGGTTAAATTCTACTTCGTCAGTGAGCATCTTCCAGATGACTCTGACAAGCTTGCCAGCACAGTGTCCAAGGGCATTGTAGTGGGTTCGGCCTTCAGCTCTCTTGGCATCATAATAAGCCTTGAAAGTAGCGTTGTTTTTAACAACATTGTGAGCTGCATTTATAAGGGCATAGCGTAATACCCTTGAACCTCGCTTGGACATTCTGGTTCTCTGTGCCTGGAAATTACCAGACTGATGAACCGATGGATCCAGTCCGGCGAACGCAAGCAGTTTCTTTGGTTCTGAGAAATGGTGTATATCACCAATCTCACCAAGGATCATCCCGCCATTGATGAAACCAATTCCGGGAATGGTCATAATCACAGAGTGCAGGCAGGTGACAAGATTTGCCATTTCAAGCTCTGTGTGAAACAATTGGCTATCCAGTAACTCAATCTGTTCAATGGTGTGAGTTATCTGAATAGATAAAGAACTGTCATTGACACCGACAGACTTCTGTGCGAGAACTCTTAATTCTCTGGCTTTCTCCTTACCGAAATGGCCGTGGGAAGCAACTTCGAGAAGGTGAGCAAGATGGGTCATATGCATAGAAGCAATGGCAGTTGGTGTCGGAGCCTCTTTAAGGAGGGCATAGACAGAATTCTGATGCAGGCCAGATTTGAAGAAATACTGTAGTTCAGGGAAAACCTGATCCACATAAGAAGTCAGCTGTATTTTTAAACGGGTACGCTGCTTCACCAGTTTCTGACGGAATCTGCCGAGCTCTTTGAGTTCAATATAATCCAGATCATCCAGGGTCATGAATCGTAAGGAGTCCTGCATCATAAGGGTTTTAGCAATAACAAACGTGTCGACTTTATCAGTCTTAGTCTTGCGTACATTATTTTTACGCATAGAAGAAGTCTGAATCGGGTTTAGAACACACACTTTAAAGTCCTTGCTGATAAGAAAACGAACAAGGTTGTCACCGTAGTGTGCCGTTGACTCAAGACCTATGATGATGCTGTTCTGGTCAAGTGGTGCCAGTTTAGAAAGCAGCAGATAGAAGCCATCATAGTCATTTGTGAATTTGAACGGCTCAATGAGTATCTCGCCGTCGGAAGAAATCGCAGCGGCGAAATGGTTAAGTTTGGCAATATCAATGCCGACGTAAATCATGAGGTTGTACCTCCCTTTCATAAAGTCTGATACCGTGGTATCCACCAACAATTATCATCGTAGACTTGATTGAAATAAGTACTCTGAGCAAACGCTCTGGCAACATCCAGCTAATAAACAATTCAGATAAAAGAGATGGCAATACACTCCTGTTGAGTAGTCAAAGCTACAGAAAAAAATCAAAAGTCACAGTATCTGAATGTATTAAACCACGAAACAAAAAAAGAAAGGAAGTATGTTGTTTTTGCTTCTAATAACATCATACAAG
>NZ_JAJDMJ010000123.1:0-1603 GCF_020593585.1 Blautia sp. DFI.6.71 | reverse complement strand
GAAACGGTGCTTTCTGGTAGATATGGCCGCAACCGATAGTTTAACGGAAACGCAGGTGATATGAGGGCAGGGTCCAGACATGTTCAGTAGGTGGGAGTGAGAGGTGTTATGGGTGGAGGACAATTTTTATTATATTTCATCTAATAGCAATAGGATATGAGAGGTGAAAAAGCAAAAGCAATAGTGCATTGTGATGTGGAGAATAAGGTGCATACGATGAAAAAGGTGATTTGTCATTTACAAGAGGTAGGTCGAAACAGAACATGAAAGTTGGTCGGTAGGTGGCATGCAGAGGTAGTTTCAAGGTGACAGGTTATGAAGATATGGTGCAAAAGACAAATGGATGGTGGCAGGCATAGTAAAATGATGGTGTGGAAGACATAGATGGTATTTGTTTTGCATTTACGGCACCGGATGCGGGCGATAATGACGGGAAGAGATTTAGTATGTGGGACAGAATTTCGGCGGCAGTATTGAGACCATGAGAGTAGCAAACGTAAGTCTAAAGGTTGTTTTATAGTAGTTAGGATGTAGGAAATGTATTCCGATAGGCCATTTTACATTTGGAGGGACGGTTGAAAGTGGACAGAGGAAAAGGTGCGGAAATGGCTGATTTTGATTGTTTATGTTTTGTGTGATAATTTTACATTTTTGCATAGTATTAGGTAGTTAGATGAAAGATGAATAGACATAGGAGTAAGAAAACATAGAATAGTTACCATTATTGGTAGGAGTGTGGTGGGGTGGTATAGTCCGCATTGGGATGTTACTTTCCTGTTATGGCATGGATTTCCCTTTAGGGTCTCTGAAGCGTATTTCCGTCACCGAAAAAGGCAGAAAAAGGGAAACTGAAGGGAGGATAGTAGTAAAGTTTGAATGGTGGTAGTGTAATGTATGATATCCGTTGGTTTTGGTTTCGGTTGTGAAAAGTTTTTTGGTATGATATTTTGCAAGTAGCATATATTTCTTGTGTGAGAAAGGTATATTTTGTATGTTCCCGCGCGTTTCCGTATTTTCCGCTTCCGTATTTTCCGCTTCCGCTTCCGCAGTAAAAAAAAGTGAGGAACTGGGTTACCCGGGGCACCTGTCACTTTGGAAAAAAAAAAGAAAAAAATATACGCTAAGATTTTTGGAGAATAGCTTAAATTGAAGTTTTTCTCGGCAAGAAATACGTAGTTAAGGCAGAGCGACAGAGAGGGCAAAAGAAAATAAAAGTAAGATTTTAGTTTGTAATGGGAGGGGGGGTTTAGTCATGGAGTACAAGTGTGAGGAAAAGTAGTTGGGAGGTACTTCATGCGAAAGCAGTTGAAGACAAGTTCGAAAAGAGTTTGGAAACGAATTCGAGTAGGCTTGTCGTTCGTTATGTTTTTGTAAATGGCCTCGTCAAACGGTGGAGAGAGTCGCTAGGTGATCGTCAGATCTGCCTAGTCTCTATACAGCGTGTTTAATTGACATGGGTTGATGCGTATTGAGAGATACAATTTGGGAAGAAATTCCCAGAGTGTGTTTCTTTTGCGTTTAACCTGAACAGTCTCATCGTGGGCATCTTGCGATTCCATTGGTGAGCAGCGAAGGATTTGGTGGATTACTAGCTAATAGCAAT
>NZ_JAJDMJ010000122.1:0-1620 GCF_020593585.1 Blautia sp. DFI.6.71 | reverse complement strand
CAATGTGGTCAATTTACCGTCAACTTAAGGAAAATCGTCAGATTTTATCCTAATTATATACTATGATTTACCGCAAAAATGCAGGATTAATCCTCAACCAGTTAGAAAATTCACCAAAAAGGCGCACTTAAATAGAGCTTAAATGTAACAGTGTTTTTATTTACAAGGCAGCTTTCTTATTTCTAAAATGTGAACGTCCTTTTGACTTTAATTTTTTTCTTGGAAATGATCTTCCAGGAAGGATCTGTGAACGGCACCGGACAGCTTCTTTGTACAGCTTCTCAATAACTGAGAGTTTAGACAGATCACAGAGGATCTTTGGAAAGATGATCTTGATCCGTCCGATGATAAATGCGCGATTAGCCTGATAACGAAATTTATTGGAACTTTTGGAAGTGATGTCTATTTCTTCATCTGCGTCATTCTTGATAAGGGAAACAAGATTTGAAAGAAGCATATTGATATAAAATTCCTGAATGATAGAAGTTGCAGTAGCACCGGAAAACTCTTCCATAGCAAAGCGGCTCTTTAATTCTTTGTATTTTAATTCCACCGGCCAGCGCTGAAAATAAAGTTCCTTAAACATATCTTTTGTAATGGCAGGATCAAACAGGTTTGTAGCAAGGTATTCCCTGCTTCCATCATCCAGCACTACTTCTATGACCCGTATGGAAAGATCGGAAGTCCCTTCTTTTTTACTGCCTGGAAGGACAGAGATGGTATCACCGCTGCATTTTTTTGAAAGATTGAGACATTCTTTGAGTCTCAGGACACAGAAATAGCCATGTTCGACACAGTAACGGAACATGTCTTCAGAATAATAGCCTCTGTCAAAAATAATAATGCTATCCGTATGGATCCCCATATCTTCCAGTACTTTGAGATGTTCCAGTGCAGCTGCACGTTCAGAGGATAGGAACTTATGTATAGAAGCATGGACAATATAATCATCAAGGACATCATAAATAATAGAAGCCAGTGCCATGGTATAGCGCCTGTCAGGGTCAGGAAAACTGGACATCTCACCGAAAAAATCGAATGTTGACTGTGAATTGGGAAGTTCAATTCTGGAACCATCTACAGCAAAGAGATGATAACCATTCCATAGTTTTCTGGAAGGGATCTGCTTGTAAAACAGGTCAACTGAAAGATAATAGAGTTCCTTGAAAAGAGAAGGATTAATAAATTGGCGTGCTTTGGAAAGAGCCTGTTTGGAAACGTCAGGGAATGAAAGAGCAGAAAGATCATCCCGGATGCGGGAAAGATTCTGGAACATGGAAGCCTTTGAGGAATACAGAAGATAAATAATGACATGTAAAAGAGTAAGTTTTCTCTTTCTTACGAAATGTTTTTCTGCCCGATGGGGTTCCAGTTTAACAGGATCCATGATATAATCTTTAATGGATTGGATAATATTTTTGCAGATGTTGGTTCGATCCATATGACATACCTCCTAGATATTGGATAGATAAATATTTCGCCGGTAACGTAATATTGCTTAATCTATAAACCACATATTTAGGGGGATATGTCAAGATATTTTGGTAAAAAAGTGTAAAATATAAGCCCAGAAATATTGAAATATCAATGTTCTGGGCTTAAGTTGACCACATTGGGGTC
>NZ_JAJDMJ010000121.1:0-1662 GCF_020593585.1 Blautia sp. DFI.6.71 | reverse complement strand
GCGATTCATGGTATAATAGAATCAGTCGATAAGGTAAAAGATCAAAAAAGGACTGTTTTTATGGAAAAAATAGATCACAATGCACATTCAGTATATTTGATGTATTATCATCTGATCATGGTGGTAAAATATCGAAGAAAAGTTATCAATGACCCAATTTCAGAAAGAGCAAAAGAAATATGGGAATATATTGCACCCCGATATGGAATTGTTTTGGAGGAATGGAATCATGATATTGACCATGTGCATGTAATGTTTCGTGCACAGCCTAAAACGGAACTCAGTAAATTTATCAATGCATATAAAAGTGCCAGCAGCAGGCTGCTGAAAAAAGAGTATCCGGAAATCCGGGAAAAACTTTGGAAAGAAGCATTCTGGAGTCAGAGTTTCTGCCTTTTGACGGCAGGAGGCGCACCAGTTGAAGTGATCCGTCAATACATCGAAACCCAGGGAGAGAAAAAGCATTGAACATAGCATATCGTTTCCGGATCTATCCAACAGAAGAACAGAAGATACTTCTGGGAAAAACATTTGGCTGCTGCCGTTTTCTGTATAACCAGATGCTTAATGACAAGATCCGGGAGTATAAAAAGACGAAAAAACTGTTAAAAATACACCAGCCATGTATAAAAAGGAGTATTCATTTCTGAAAGAAGTAGATTCGCTGGCACTGGCAAATGTTCAGCTTCATCTGGAGAAAGCATATAAGAATTTTTTCCGTGATCCCAAGGTTGGATTTCCACGTTTCAAGTCAAAACATCACTCCAAAAACAGCTACACAACAAATGTAGTCAACGGAAATATTCTGGTAGAAGATAAGCGGATCCGGCTTCCCAAATTAAAATGGATCTCCATGAAAAAACACAGGGAGCCTGCAGAAAACTGCTGTCTGAAATCAGTGACAGTCAGTATGGAGCCGTCCGGAAAGTATTTTGCAAGTCTGCTGTATGAAGGATACAGCTGCGAAAACCAAGCAGCAGATGAAGATTACAGCAATGCCAAAATACTGGGGATTGATTATGCGATGCAGGGGATGGCAGTGTTTTCAGAAGAGATTGAACTTGAAAAAGCAGGATTCTTCAGAAGAAATGAAAAAAGGCTGGCAAGGGAGCAGCGTAAACTGTCGAGATGTGTAAAAGAAAGCCGCAATTATGTGCGGCAGAAAAAGAAAGTTGCCAGGTGCCATGAAAAAATACGAAACCAGAGAAAGGATTATCTGCATAAATTGAGCCGCAGGATTACAGACCAGTACGATATAGTCGCGGTAGAAGATATTGATATGAAAGCAATGGGCCAGTGCCTGCATTTTGGAAAAAGTGTACAGGATAATGGATACGGGATGTTCCGGAATATGCTGGATTATAAGCTTGCCTGGAAGGGAAAGAAATTAGTAAAGATAGACCGCTTTTTCCCTTCAAGCAAAAAATGCAGTAAATGCGGAAAGATAAAAAAAGAGCTGGGATTATCCGAAAGAGTATACCGCTGCACGTGTGGAAATGAGATGGACAGAGATCGAAATGCAGCGATCAATATCCGTGAAGAGGCAAGAAGGATGCTGGCAGTATAAACTGTCCATATCCGGACAATAAGTAAGAAAATGCGCCCGTGTCCGGGCAAAAAGAATCGCGGGGCACGCGAGGATAGCTTGTAGATACTTGGCTC
>NZ_JAJDMJ010000012.1:0-84748 GCF_020593585.1 Blautia sp. DFI.6.71 | reverse complement strand
TTTTGGCATATTCATGCCAAAACACCTCGCGGAATAGTGGTGTGTGAACAGTAACACTAAAATACTTATAGTCTTAGGCTTGATTATTCCGGTGGAATATTCTATAATAAAACCTAAATTTCCATAAATTAGCGTGTCAAAGTGCCGGTTCAGGAGAAAATCAGTTTTCATCTGGAAATTTGAAGACTGGTGTGGATAAGGTGAGTTCCATAACTGCATTTGTGATATGCAAAAAAACAGAATGGAGGAGACATCATGAAATTATACGATACCGGTGTGTATTTGCTGAATGGTCAGAAGATTGTTCCGGAGAATCAGGCAGATTTTCCTGTTTCCAAAGAGGAAGCTGCAAAGAGTACAATTGCCTATTCAATTCTGAAAGCACACAATACTTCCGGAAATATGGAGAAACTTCAGATTAAATTTGATAAACTGACTTCTCATGATATCACTTTTGTCGGAATTATCCAGACTGCGCGTGCCTCAGGCCTTGAAAAATTTCCGGTGCCATATGTACTGACAAACTGCCATAATTCACTCTGTGCAGTAGGCGGAACTATTAATGAAGATGATCATATGTTTGGACTTACCTGTGCCAAGAAATATGGCGGCGTATATGTACCGCCCCATCAGGCGGTTATCCATCAGTTTGCAAGAGAAATGCTTGCAGCAGGCGGTAAAATGATCCTCGGTTCAGACAGCCATACACGATATGGCGCACTGGGAACCATGGCAATGGGTGAGGGCGGACCGGAGCTTGTAAAGCAGCTTCTTTCCCAGACTTATGATATCAATATGCCAGGTGTAGTTGCCATTTATCTTACAGGTTCTCCACGACCGGGCGTAGGTCCTCAGGACGTTGCGCTTGCGATTATCGGCAAGGTTTTTGCAAACGGATATGTGAAGAATAAAGTTATGGAATTTGTAGGACCCGGTGTTGCAAATTTAAGTGCTGATTTCCGAATTGGCGTAGATGTAATGACAACAGAGACCACCTGTCTTTCCTCTATCTGGCAGACAGATGAGAAGATTCAGGAATTCTATGAGATCCATGGCAGAAGTGAAGATTACAAAGAACTGAAACCAGGTGAAACAGCATACTATGATGGCTGTGTAGAGATTGATCTGAGTGAGATCAGACCAATGATCGCTATGCCATTCCATCCAAGCAATACATATACAATTGATGAACTGAAAGCAAATCTGGATGATATTCTGGCAGATGTTGAGAAAAAAGCACAGATCAGCCTTGATGGAAAAGTTCCATATACATTAAGAGACAAAGTAATTGATGGTAAACTTTATGTAGAACAGGGAATCATCGCAGGATGTGCAGGTGGTGGATTTGAAAATATCTGTGCAGCAGCTGATATCCTTAAAGGCAAGAGCATTGGTGCAGATGCCTTCACATTGAGTGTATATCCGGCAAGTACTCCGATTTATATGGAACTGGCTAAGAATGGCGTTCTGGCAGGACTTCTTGAAACGGGAGCTGTTGTGAAGACTGCTTTTTGCGGACCTTGCTTTGGTGCAGGGGATACTCCTGCAAATAATGCATTCAGTATCCGTCATACGACCAGAAACTTCCCGAACCGCGAAGGTTCCAAAATCCAGAATGGCCAGATTTCTTCTGTTGCACTTATGGATGCACGTTCTATTGCGGCAACAGCAGCAAACAAAGGTTTCCTGACTTCAGCAGAGGATTATACAGGTGGTTATACAGGACAGAAATATTTCTTTGACAAGACAATTTATGACAATCGTGTATTTGACAGCAAGGGTATAGCTGATCCAGGTGTAGAGATCCAGTTTGGTCCGAATATTAAGGACTGGCCGGAGATGGCTGCACTTCCGGAGAATCTGATCGTGAAGGTTGTTTCTGAGATCCATGATCCGGTTACTACAACAGATGAACTGATCCCGTCCGGTGAGACATCTTCTTATCGTTCCAATCCACTTGGACTGGCTGAGTTTACACTTTCCAGAAAAGATCCTGCTTATGTAGGACGTGCGAAAGAAGTTCAGAAAGCTCAGAAGGCTATTCAGGAAGGAAAATGTCCGGTTGAGGCATTACCGGAGATGAAACCTGTAATGGATGTGATCAAAAAGGATTATCCGAATGTAAGCAAGGAAAATCTTGGTGTGGGAAGTACGATCTTTGCAGTGAAACCAGGTGATGGTTCTGCGCGTGAGCAGGCTGCTTCCTGTCAGAAAGTGCTTGGCGGATGGGCAAATATCGCCAATGAGTATGCGACAAAGAGGTACCGTTCCAATCTGATCAACTGGGGTATGCTTCCATTCCTGATTAAAGAAGGGGAGCTTCCGTTTGCAAACGGAGATTATCTGTTCTTCCCACAGATTCGTAAGGCAGTGGAAGAAAAGGATGATGTGATCCGGGGATATGTTGTCGGTGCTGAGGGACTGAAGGAGTTTGAAGTGGCTCTTGGGGAGCTTACGGATGATGAGCGTGAGATTATCCTTAAGGGATGCCTGATTAATTATAATCGAAAATAGGAAGTGATGAAGATGCAGCTATCCTCTCTTTAGGTTGGGAGTAGCTGCATCTTTATTGTTTATGAAATTATGAGAATTGCGGGAACTGCTTTGCAGCGGAGCGATTCGTGGATATAATAGAGCCCCGGGCAGCAACGTACTGCATCGAAGAAAGTGAAATAGTCTGAAAATTATCAAATAAATAAAAATATTATAAAATTAGTGCAAATAAGACAAAAATAAATAGAAAATATTGAAATAAAATGCAAAAATGTATTGACAAATAATAACAAGAGTGTTATTATAACACCATCAAAAGAAACAAGGAAACGAATTAAACAATCAAAGAAATTCATTCAATTCATAGCATATATAAATGTTCCAATGAAAAGGATGAAAATAAAAGAAAGGTTCGGGTGATTCCATTGGGAAAGAATTTATAACTTCATCAATATAAGAGTAACGGGTATCGCATTTCCTGCAAGAAAGACCTGATACGGAGATTATAAAAAAGTATTTTCCTTATATAATATAAGAGCATACGCATAGTCTGATTAATAAGGAAGGAATGTATCAAAGGTATTATAGAAGCGATAACTTATATTGAATATCTGTTGCAGACCTGATACAGGGATTTTGGTAAATGTGTAAAGAAATATTTACCGGAAGAGCATAACCCTTATCTCAGTAGTTAGCCTGAAAGCAGAGGTTCAGGTAACAGATAAACTGAAGGTAAGAACGATGTTTTGAGAGGCATATAGAAGTTTAAGTATATGGTTTGAAATCCTGCATCAGAAGAATATCCGGTATATAAAATTACAGGATATTGAGAGAAATATTAAGGTACTTTTTCAGTGATACTTTACATAATTCAGAACATCTGCCATTAATGTTCAATAAATATGAAAAGCACATAAGGAAATTAAACAGTTGTGAATTTAAGAAGTTAGGTTTATGATTGCTTAGCACGAAAAATAATGAAAAAGTGTATCCGATATTTCATAAATGAAAAATAAATTATAATACGTGAAATTATAATTTAAAATCTATAAAACTTTCTAAGTAAGTTCCGATGAACTGAATAACTGATATCATAAAAGCATAAAAGCAGGAATGAATCAGATTATAAACAGTACATATGGATTATGAGCAGGAAACAGAATAGGAATTTTAAATAAACATAGAAAAATTTAATAGTGAACTTATAAAGTAGTTTGTAAATAACATATTATTTTATTATAGAAAGAATACTAAGAGGAAAATAAATTGAATAACGAAGAACATTGAAGCGGTCATCATTTTTGAAATCAGGAAAAGTAAAAAGTGATGACCGTTTTCAAATTGTATTCATATATATATTCGTTTATTGCGTGAAATGGAATTTTAGGATATACTCTCCATGAAAAGGAGAGTTTTTTTATGTGGATAAAAGATATCAGAGATTATATTTTATATGAAGATAAAGATATTCTGGTCTGTCACAAACCGGCAGGGCTTGCAGTTCAGAATGCGCGGGTTGGCAATATGGATATGGAGAGCCTCTTGAAGAATTATATTGCTCAGAAGGTTCCGGGTAAGATGCCGTATCTGGGTATTATCCATCGCCTGGATCAGCCGGTGGAGGGGGTTCTTGTGTTTGCCCTGAATCCGAAGGCAGCAGCAGATCTCAGCAGACAGATGACAGCGGGAAAAATAAAGAAGACTTATCTTGCAGTTACAGAAGGAACAGTGAAAGTGAAGAGTGCAAAACTGGTGGACTGGCTGAAGAAGGATGGCAGGACCAACAGCTCTGCAGTGGTTGAGGGAGGAACTTCCGGAGCAAAAAAGGCGATATTGTCTTATGAAGTCCTGGAAACCTGGAAAAATAAGGAAGATGCACAGGATTGTGGCGAAAGAAATCTGATTCGGATCGATCTGGATACAGGCAGGCATCATCAGATTCGTGTGCAGATGGCGCATGCCGGAATGCCTTTGGTTGGTGACAGAAAGTATAATCCCGGTCAGAATAGTCAGGAACCGCTGGCTCTCTGTTCTGCAAAACTGGGATTTCAGCATCCGGTGACAAAGAAACAGTTGGAGTTTCAGGTGCAGCCTGCAGGTATGGCATTCAAAAGACATTGATATAGCGCAATTTTTGATGTATAAAAGTGAAAAATGTGTAAAATCTCTGGACGAATTTCGTAAAGTGTGTATAATGTAGAAAGTAATATGCAGTTATAAGGTTTATAGCAATTCTCGTAAATAATGCATTTAAGAGGATCGCTACAGGTAATTGTTCGATGTTAATTATTCTGTGAGAGTACTGAGCAGATATCGATTTTTTAGTTGACAGAAATTATACATTATTTTATGAAATTGCTGTAATGTGCAGTATAGCACTGAAAGGAAGAGGAAATTAAAATGAAAAGAGCGGCGGCAGCAGCGATAAGTTTAATGACAGGACTGGCAATGCTGACAGGATGCAGCAGAGCGGAGGTGGAAGAGACAATCCAGCCGTTGGTGGCAGACGCTATCGAAGAATCCGATTCAGAGGCAGAAGCAGTGAAGGAAGAGGATGAGAGTCCGCTGATTCCGGAGATTGATACAGATATAAAAATCCATGCCGGTTCAAGGATCGCAGTGGTAAGCAAATGTGTCAAGGGCGAATACTGGAAGATGGTTAAGAAAGGCATGGAAGATGCGGTAAAGGAAATTAATAAAGCATATGGTTATAAAAAAGATGACCAGATTACCATGACTTTTGAAGGTCCTGATAATGAAGAGGACGTAGAAACTCAGATTAATACAATAGATGCTGTTATTGCAGAGAATCCGGATGTTCTTTGTATTTCGGCAAGTGACATGGATTCCTGTGAGGCACAGCTTGAAGCTGCAAAGGAAAATAGAATTCCGGTTATAGCATTTGATTCTAATGTAGCCGAGAAGAAACTGGTGAAGGCATATCGGGGAACCGATAATGTGCAGGTAGGAAAGATGGCTGCTTATCAGCTTGGCAGTGCACTCGGAAAGATGGGAAAGGTTGCGGTTTTTTCCGCACAGCAGAAGACAAAGAGTGTTCAGGATCGTGTAGAAGGATTTATGAATAATATCGGGAAGTACGGAGATATTGAAGTTGTGGAAACCATTTATTCTGATCAGGTAGATGATATGGAGGCTTCCATGAAGGAAGTCCTGGAAAAATATCCCACACTGGATGGTGTATTCTGCACCAATGCAGATATTACAGAGATGTATCTGAATCTGGAGAAGAGTGATGAGCATGATGCACCGGCTCTGGTAGGGGTTGATGCAACTACTAAGCAGCAGGAAGCAATCCGTAATGGAGAAGAGATTGGCTGTGTTTCCCAGCAGCCTTATGCTATGGGATACCAGACGATCTGGGCAGCAGTTGAAACAACGGCACCGAAGAAATCTGTTGTGATCGAGAAAAATGTACTGAGCAATCCGGCATGGATCGATGCAGACTGTCTGGATGATCCGGACTACAGTGGATATTTATATACAGAATAAGAATTAAAGATAAACGCTCCGGGAGGATGTACAGGGTCTCAAATGCATTAATTAAGAGGATTTTCTATAAGAGGAATGTGTCTGCTGGGACAGACCGGTAATACAGAACTTATATATAAAGCAGAATTATATACGAAAGAAGAAGCATGAAAACAGTGATGAGTTGTTTTCGTGCTTTTTTTGTGTCATAGAATATTACTCCGTAATGTTCTATGACACAAAAAAGCTCTCCGGGCAGGCTCTTTATTTATATCTCTTCTTCTTTGAAATAAAAATATAAACAAATCAGAAGCTTTGACTGTATAAAAAGATTTATATTGATGATATAATCACATACACGATATAAAAATAACAAAAAAATATTGGATGGATGAAAAATATTTGATAAAATTATCTGATGAGATTGTAATTTTAAAGAATATATGATAAAATTTGACTATAAATTCTTGAAAATATATAAAAAAATTAGGCAAAAAGGAGAAGAGGATGAAACAATGGTCAGAGATCATCAGAAATGTCACCATGTTGTCGCAGCTTGGACTGTCTCTCATAACCCCTGTCCTGATATGTCTGGCAGTATGCTGGCTGATTGTTTCTAAGACCGGAGCTGGCGGATGGGTATATATCCCCGGTTTTTTCTTTGGTCTTGGAGGTTCCGGGACAGTGGCATATAAATTTTATCTTTCTATTAACAGACAGCAGAAGAAAGAGAACAAAAAGAAGAAAAATAAAGTATCGTTTAACAGACACCTGTAATGATACAGAAACGAAAGGGAGATTTATATGAGTATTATGGATAATGTTCAGCCTGCCGTAAAGAAGGAAACCGGAAAGGTAGCTGCCATCACCGGAATCGGGCTGATTTTGATGTGGATCGTGTTTGGAGTGCTGCATGCTTTCATGCCACAGAAGGTACCGTTTGATTATACGGTGTTTCTTGGAGGGGCAGTGGGAGGATGTGTGGCAGTCCTTAATTTCTTTTTTATGGGACTTGCAGTGCAGAAAGCAGCTGCAGCAACAGATGAGGACACAGCGAGAATGAGGATCAAAGCAAGTTACTCCCAGAGAATGCTGATCCAGATGTTGTGGGTGATCTTGGCAATCGTGGCACCCTGTTTTCATTTTGTGGCAGGAATCGTTCCTCTTTTATTTCCCGGAACAGGAATTAAAATTGCAGGAATTTTTCATACTAACAAATAGGTATTTCTATATCAAACCGGAACAGTACCGGGAGAGACAGGAGGTGAATAAAGAGTATGGAATTGGATATCAGTGGGGCAAGGATATTCTTTACATTACCCATTAATGTGCCTGTTCTCGGACCATTAAGGATCAGTGAGACAATGGTGGTAAGCTGGATTGTTATGATACTCATAACAGGTTTGTGTATCTGGCTGACACATGATCTGAAAGAAGAGAACATTTCCAAACGTCAGGCTGTGGCAGAGCTCATTGTAGAGAAGGCCAACAGCTTTGTAATCGGAAATATGGGTGAGAAATTCAGATACCTGATACCATTTGTTGCAGCACTTTTTGCAACCAGTGTGGTTTCCAACCTGATCAGTCTGATCGGACTTCGAAGCCCTACAGCAGACCTTTCTACTGAGGCTGCCTGGGCAGTTGTGGTTTTCATTATGATCACAGCACAGAAGATAAAGACCAGCGGATTTGGCGGTTATCTGAAAGGATTTACAACCCCGATCGCAGTTATGACACCGTTTAATATTCTTTCCGAGCTGGCTACACCTGTCAGTATGGCGTGTCGTCATTTCGGAAATATCCTTTCCGGTGTGGTAATCAATGGCCTGATCTATGGGGCACTGGCAGTTGCAAGTTCCGCACTTCTGGGCCTGATCCCGGGGGCACTGGGAGATGTACTGTCAAAGATACCGATTCTCGATGTCGGTGTACCTGCGATAACGTCGGTCTATTTTGACTGGTTCTCAGGAGTTATGCAGGCGTTTATCTTCTGTATGCTGACTGTAATGTATATTGCAAATGCAGCAGAAGAGTAGCAGAAACATGATTTGCCGGAGCAAAACGGCAGCGGTGGTAACCGCAAAGAATGCTGAAATACAGCAGAAAAATTAATACCGCGGCAAAGGGGAAAAGCTGCAGATTATTATTTAACAGGAGGGTTTTAATATGGATTTTCAGTTATTGGCAAAAGGTATCGCATTAGCAGGATGTGCAATTGGAGCAGGATGTGCGCTGATCGCAGGTATCGGACCTGGTATTGGTGAAGGTAACGCAGTAGCAAAGGCATTGGAAGCAATCGGACGTCAGCCTGAGTGCAAGGGTGATGTTACTTCTACCATGCTTCTTGGATGTGCCATTGCAGAGACAACAGGTATCTACGGTTTCGTAACCGGTCTGTTGCTTATCTTTGTTGCACCCGGCATGTTCATGAACTTCCTGAGCTGATAAAAACAGCTGAGATGTCGAATATCACAGATTAAACGGCATCTGATATGGAACCTGTGGATAATTCCGGCAACAGCCGGAGAATGATCCGCATAAATACAGACAGGAGGTTACAAACATGCAGGTACAGGAATTAGTTGGAATTGTGCCGTGGAATTTTATAGCGACGATTTGCAACCTTTTTATTCAGGTATATCTGATCAAACGCTTCCTCTTCAAGCCTATCAATGAGATGCTGGAAAAGCGCAAAGCGAAAGCGGATGCCCAGATCCAGGATGCAGTGAAGGCAAAGGAAGAAGCTCAGGCAATGAAGGCAGAATATGAAAAGAATATGCAGGAAGCCAAGAATAGGGCAAATGACATTGTGATGACAGCTCAGAAAACAGCTGCTATCCAGAGTGAAGAGATGCTTAAGGAGGCTTCCAGTCAGGTAACGGCCATGAAAGAGAAGGCAGAGAAAGACATTGCCCAGGAGAAACGTAAGGCAGTCAACGAAATCAAGGGAGAAATCGGCGGTATGGCTGTTGAGATTGCCGGAAAAGTGATCGAGCGCGAAATTAGTGAAGAGGATCATGCAAAACTGATTGATGAGTTTATTGAGAATGTAGGTGAGGCATCATGACAAAAACTGCCAGAGTTTACGGCGGAAGTCTGTATGACCTTGCCGCTGAAGAAAAGCTCGATGGACAGATCATGGAGCAGATGATCGCGATCAGACAGATTTTTCGAGAAAATCCCGGATATCTGAAATTGCTGGGAGAACCGGCGATTCCTGAAGACGAGAGACTTAAGATGATTGAAGAGGCTTTCGGAGGGCAGGCAGAGAGATATCTGGTGAATTTCCTGAAATTATTGTGTGAACGCAAGATTCTGAGAGAGTTTGCCGGATGCTGCGAAGAGTTTATCAGACGCTACAACAGTGCACATGGAATTGCAGAAGCCGTGGTTACCAGTGCAGTGAAGCTCAGTGATACTCAGATGGAAGCTCTGAAAGCGAAGCTTGAGAAGCTAAGTGGAAAGAAAGTGTATCTGGTTCAGAAAACAGATGCATCCGTTCTTGGCGGACTTCGCGTGGAACTGGAGGGCGTACAGCTTGACGGTACAGTACAGAGCCGTATTTCCGGTATTTCAAAGAAACTGAATGAATTGGTAGTATAAAGAACTGGATTCCGGATTTGAGAATCGTACTGTATGGGTATTTGACATATGGATATGAAAAATCTTTAAATTTCTGAATTCAGACAGTGCAAAATAATAGAATATAAAAGGATGGAATGGAAACATGCAATTAAAACCTGAGGAAATATCCAAGGTCATCCGAAGCCAGATAAAATATTACGAAAATGCCATTCAACAGAACGAGACAGGTACGATCCTTATGGTTGGTGACGGTATTGCCAGAGCCAGCGGACTGGTAAACTGTATGTCAGGAGAGCTTCTGGAATTTGAGGACGGAAGCTTTGGTATGGCACAGAACCTGGAGGAGAACAGTGTCTCCATCGTAATCTTTGGTTCAGATGAGAATATTGGTGAGGGTCAGACCGTAAAGCGTACAGGCAAGGTCGTGTCTGTACCTGTAGGCGACGCCATGGTTGGACGTGTTGTAAATGCACTGGGACAGCCAATTGACGGAGCAGGCCCGATTGATACAAAAGAATTCCGGCCAATCGAGAGCAAGGCACCAGGAATCTGTGAGAGAAGATCTGTATATCAGCCTCTTCAGACCGGTATCAAAGCCATCGACTCTATGATCCCTATCGGACGTGGACAGCGAGAACTGATCATTGGTGACCGTCAGACCGGTAAAACTACAATTGCTACAGATACCATTATTAACCAGAAGGGAAAAGATGTGATCTGTATCTATGTAGCCATTGGACAGAAGCGTTCCACAGTAGCTACATTAGTAGAGAACCTGACCAGAAACGGCGCAATGGATTATACTATCGTTGTGGCAGCTACAGCATCTGAGTCAAGCCCGCTGCAGTATATCGCACCGTATTCCGGATGTGCAATGGGTGAATACTTTATGAATAAGGGAAAAGATGTGCTGATCATCTATGATGATTTAAGTAAGCATGCAGTTGCATACCGTGCACTTTCCCTGCTGATCCGTCGTCCGCCTGGACGTGAGGCATATCCGGGTGATGTTTTCTATCTGCATTCCAGACTTCTGGAACGTGCAGCGAAGCTGGACGATGAACATGGCGGCGGTTCCATGACAGCACTGCCGATCATCGAGACACAGGCAGGTGACGTATCTGCCTATATTCCTACTAACGTTATTTCTATTACAGACGGACAGATATTCCTGGAGACAGAGTTATTCCATTCAGGAATCATGCCTGCTGTAAACCCGGGTATCTCCGTATCACGAGTTGGTGGTGATGCGCAGATCAAGGCAATGAAGAAGGTAGCAGGAACACTGAAACTGATTTATTCCCAGTACCGTGAGCTGCAGAGCTTCGCACAGTTTGGTTCTGATCTGGATGCTGATACAAAGGCACGTCTGGAACAGGGTGCACGTATTGTGGAAGTTCTGAAACAGAACCAGAATGCACCGGTTCCTGTAGAGAAGCAGGTTGCGATCCTTTATGCGGTTACAAAGGGTGTTCTGGAATCAGTAAAAGTGGAAGACGTAAATGTATATGAATCAGGATTATATACCTATCTGGATACAGATGCAGCAGGTGTAGAGGTTATGCAGGAGATTCGCTCAACAGGTAAGCTGGAGCAGGAAACAGAGCAGAAGCTTCGCAGCGTACTGGATGCGTATACAGAGAACTTCCTGAATACAAGACCTGAGAAATAAAGTGATTAGGAGGGTATCGTATGGCTTCGAATATGAAAGCGGTAAAGCTGCGTATCAAGAGTGTACAGAGTACCATGCAGATTACCAAGGCCATGGAGCTTGTAGCATCCTCCAAACTGCGTAAGGCAAAGGAACGTGCAGAGGTATGCCGTCCGTACTTTACAGAACTTCATGAGACATTGAAAGAGATTGCAAGGGAGAATACAGATTTCTCATCCGTTTATGCGAAAGAGTCTTCCAACAATAAAACCTGCTATGTAGTGATCGCAGGTGACAGAGGACTTGCAGGTGGTTATAACACCAATCTTTTTAAATGTCTGGAGGCGTCTGCTGAGGGTAAGGACTACATGGTTCTGCCGGTTGGAAAGAAAGCAGTGGAATATTTCCGTCAGAGAGGGATAGAAGCTCTGACAGAACAGTTTGCAGAAGTGGGAAGTATTTCTGTGGCGGACTGTTTTGAGATGGCAAATATGCTCTGCACGGAATTTCGAAAAGGAACCTTTGGCCATATTGAATTATGCTATACTGTCTTTAATTCCATGCTTTCTCAGCAGCCGGAGGTATTTTCCATGCTTCCTATGACTGATATCAGAGAGGAAAGCGGAGGTAAGATAGAGACGAAGAATCTGATCCTCTATGAACCGGACGGAGAGACAGTATTTGATGCCATTGTTCCGGAATATCTGGCAGGACTGGTTTATGGTGGTATCTGCGAAAGTACCGCAAGTGAACTGGCAGCCAGACGTATGGCTATGGATGCAGCCACAAGTAATGCGGAAGAGATGATTGATCAGCTCAATCTGTATTACAACAGGGCACGTCAGGCCAGCATCACGCAGGAGATCACGGAGATTGTTGCAGGTGCAGAAGGTCTTTAATATAATTTCCAACAGATAGGAGATTACTAACATGAGTGAAAAACACATTGGCGAGGTAGTGCAGGTTATCGGTCCGGTACTGGATATCCGCTTTGCGCACGATGAACTGCCGCCTCTTCTCAATGCCATAGAGATTGATAATGATGGCGCAAAGCTGGTTGCCGAGGTTGCACAGCAGGTTGGTGATGATGTGGTAAGATGTATTGCCATGAACTCTACTGACGGTCTGGTGCGCGGTGCCAAAGCTCTGGATACAGGCGGTCCAATTTCCGTTCCTGTAGGTGAGGAATGCCTGGGACGAGTATTTAACCTTCTGGGTGACCCGGTAGACAATCTTCCGGCACCGGAGGCAAAGGAACGCTGGTCTATCCATCGTCAGGCTCCTTCTTATGAAGAACAGATGCCTGCAACAGAGATCCTGGAGACAGGAATTAAGGTTGTTGACCTGATCTGTCCTTATGCAAAGGGTGGTAAGATCGGTCTTTTCGGTGGTGCAGGTGTAGGAAAAACAGTTCTTATCATGGAGCTGATCCACAATGTAGCAACTGCACACGGCGGACTTTCCGTATTTACAGGTGTAGGAGAGCGTACACGTGAGGGAAATGACCTTTACAATGAAATGAAAGAAAGTGGAGTTATCGACAAGACTGCTCTGGTTTACGGTCAGATGAACGAGCCGCCCGGAGCACGTATGAGAGTTGGACTTTCCGGACTTACCATGGCGGAATACTTCCGTGATGAGAAGAACCAGGATGTGCTCCTCTTTATTGACAATATTTTCCGTTTTACACAGGCAGGTTCCGAGGTGTCTGCTCTTCTGGGACGTATGCCTTCAGCTGTAGGTTATCAACCTACACTGGCAACTGAAATGGGTAACCTGCAGGAACGAATTACTTCCACAAGAAAGGGCTCCATCACATCTGTACAGGCTGTATATGTGCCTGCCGATGACCTGACTGACCCGGCTCCTGCAACTACATTCTCACATCTGGATGCAACAACTGTACTTTCCCGTGAGATTTCCAGCCAGGGTATTTATCCGGCTGTTGATCCTCTGGATTCCACAAGCCGTATCCTTTCTCCTGAAATCGTAGGAACAGAGCATTATGAGATTGCCAGATCAGTACAGAGAGTTCTTCAGCGTTACAAAGAGCTTCAGGACATTATTGCCATCATGGGTATGGATGAGTTGTCAGAGGAAGACAAACGTACTGTAAGCCGTGCCCGTAAGGTTCAGAGATTCCTGTCACAGAGCTTCTCTGTAGCAGAACAGTTTACAGGTATGCCTGGCAAATATGTTCCGCTGAAGGAGACGCTGAGAGGATTCAGGATGATCCTTAACGGTGAGTGTGATGACATTCCTGAGAGTTATTTCCTGTTTGTGGGAACCATCGATGAAGTGTTTGAAAAAGCGAAGAATCAGTAAAGGGGGAAATGTCCTATGAGTACTTTCCCGTTGAGAATCGGAACACCGGACGGATTACTCTTTGAAGGCAATGTGGAGCGTGTGATCTGCAGAACTGTCAGCGGTGATCTGGCCATTCTTGCCAGACACTGTAATTACTGTACTGCCCTGGGAATGGGCGAAGCCAGTGTGGTAATGGAAGACGGCAGCAGACGGACCGCAGCCTGTATTGGCGGAATGCTTTCTGTTATGAACGGAAAGTGCCGTGTCCTTGCAACTACCTGGGAGTGGAAAGAGGATATCGATGAGCAGCGTGCGCAGGAAGCTAAGAAAAGAGCTGAGGAGATGATCGCCAAAGGTGGTTTGAGTGATCATGATTATAAGATTGTGGAGGCTAAACTGCAGAGGGCGTTGGTGCGTTTGAGTGTGAAGAGCTGAGAAAATAAGAGTTATTAAAAGACTGACAGGAAATCCGGGAAGGGAGACTGTCGGTCTTTTTTGTTTGTGATATATTTTTTGGGGATATAGTGGGAAGAATCTGAGGGAGGGATTTGAAGGAGGGACGCATAGAAAAGGGACGCATAGAAAAATAATTTATTTCATGTGCGGTTTCGGACATTAAGATATTCTAAGCTGCTCAAAATCTGCTAAAGGCATGAGAAAAATGCCACAAACTCGCTTCGCTCAGACAGTGTGTCATTTTTCTCATAACGCAGATTTTGACCAGCTAAGAATATCTAAATATCCTGCAAATGCACATGAAATAAATTATTTTTCTATGCTGGTAATTGGATCTTTCAAATACACTGGCAGGGATTTATTTGATTTGGTGTTGTTGTTCACGTGCCACTATCCCGCAAGGTGTTTTTGGGGCATGAATATGCCAAAATCCCGATACACAAGCCTATATTCCATTGGTGCGGGCAATCTGGAATTTTGGTTACATTGTTGTAAACGGAGCGAACAGCAACGATTCAATTAAAAAGATGAAACGTAGTATATTGTCACACATTGACACACATTGACACTTTACCATGATGAGGTTAAAATAGAGATAGATTATGCGACTGTAGGGGAAAGTGGGCAGTTGTGATATTATTCTGAATTTCGGCGGTTTGCCGAGATTATTTGGACAGGAGCGAATATGTTATGATAGCAGAAAAAATGAAACCTTATGTAAAAAATAATTCAGCCATCCGTATGATGTTTGAGGAGGGAAATCGTCTCAGAGCCATTTACGGTGCGGACAAAGTTTATGATTTCAGTCTTGGGAATCCGAGCGTTCCGGCACCGGAGTGTGTGAAGGAGGCTATTATTGATCTGGTGAACGAAGTGGAGCCGACAGTGCTTCATGGTTATATGAGTAATGCAGGATTTGAGGATGTGCGCCAGACGATTGCGGAATCTCTGAACCACCGCTTTGGGACAAAGTTTGCGGCGAAGAATCTGATTATGACAGTTGGAGCAGCCAGCGGTTTGAATGTGATTTTCAAGACGATCCTGAATCCAGAGGAAGAAGTGATTGTTTTTGCACCATATTTTCTGGAATATGGTGCATATGTGCGCAATTTTGATGGCAAGCTTGTGGAAATCTCTCCGGATACAACCACATTCCAACCGAATCTTGAGGAGTTTGATCAGAAGATTACAGCAAAGACAAGAGCAGTGATCGTAAATACACCTCACAACCCCACTGGTGTTGTATATTCCGAAGAAACTATTAAGAAGCTGGCAGTAATTCTTGAGAAAAAACAGAAGGAATTTGGCAGTGTAATTTACCTGATCTCTGATGAGCCATACAGAGAGCTGGCTTATGACGGTGTAGAGGTTCCGTATTTGACAAAATATTATGACAATACTATTGTTGGCTATTCTTACAGTAAATCTTTGTCTCTTCCGGGAGAGCGTATCGGTTATCTGGTAATTCCGGATGAGGCAGATGGCAGCGAAGAACTTATTACTGCAGCGGCTATTGCCAACCGTACTATCGGATGTGTCAATGCCCCATCTCTGATGCAGAAGGTGATTGCCAAATGCGTAGATGCAGAAGTGGATGTAGCTGCATATGACAAGAACCGTCTGGCGTTATACAATGGACTGAAAGAATGCGGATTCGAGTGCATCAAACCCCAGGGTGCATTCTACCTTTTTGTGAAATCACCGGTAGCAGATGAAAAAGCGTTCTGCGAAGCTGGAAAGAAATATAACATTCTCATGGTTCCGGGAAGTTCCTTTGCCTGCCCGGGTTATGTGAGACTGGCTTATTGTGTATCTTATGATACTATTATTAATTCCCTGCCGGAGTTTAAGAAATTGGCAGAAGAGTTTGGACTGTGAAAGCGGCGGGGATTGACATTGGGACAACAACGATAAGCGGTGTTGTTCTGGAAAAAGAGGAAAACGGACAGGCAAAGATTCTGGAGGCAAAAACTGTAGAGAACGGTTGCTTTATCGAAACCGGAAATGAATGGGAAAGAATACAGTATGCAAAAGAAATTGTAGAAAGAGCAGTGAATCTGCTGGATTATTTCCTGGAGAAGTATCCGCATGTTGAGCGGATTGGGCTCACAGGGCAGATGCATGGAATTGTCTATGTTGACAAAGAAGGAAATTGTGTCAGTCCGTTATATACATGGCAGGATGTCAGAGGAAGTATCTGCGATGGGGATCAGATTCCTTTAACAGAAGAAATCCGGGAAAGATGTCAAATCCATGCTGCTTCAGGATATGGGCTTGTCACACACATTTATAATATCAGGCATAATCTGGTTCCGGATTCGGCTTTGAGCTTCTGTACGATCATGGATTATTTTGGAATGTATTTGACAGGGCGTAAAAAACCATTGGTACATGTGAGCAATGCGGCAGGTTTTGGATTCTTTGACAGCCATAAGATGTGCTTTGAAAAAGAAAAACTGGCTGAAATGGGAGTGGACGTAAACTGGCTGCCTGATGTCTGTACGGGAATAGAAAAATTGGGTACATACAGAGGACGGACAGTTACAACAGCAATCGGAGACAACCAGGCAAGCTTCCTTGGAGCAGCAGGTGATGAGGAGAATATATTACTGGTCAATATGGGAACCGGCGGACAGATTTCTGTTCTTTCCGGTCAGTATTTTTCGGGAGATGGAATTGAGGCAAGACCTTTCCTAAATAGGAAGTATCTGCTTGCAGGAGCATCTCTGTGTGGCGGCAAGGCATATGCGCTTCTGGAACAGTTTTTCCGAAAAATTGTAAAAGAAGCGACAGGACAGGATCAGCCATTATATAAAGTAGTGGAAAAGATGGCAAGAACAGGGAGAGACCAGAATAGTGAAAGAACTGAAAGTCGAAAGATTAAAGTTGAAACAACATTTGACGGTACGCGGGTGAATCCGGAAAAAAGCGGCAGTATTACTCAGGTAAGTTCTGAAAACTTTACACCTGAAGATTTCTGCTATGGTGTTCTGAAGGGAATGAGCACAGAATTGTATCAGATGTATATGACTATTCAGAAAGGAACAGGCATAAAGATCAGGCGCATGATTGGTTCAGGGAATGGACTGAGAAAAAATCCGGTACTGTGTGAAATTATTGAAGATATGTTCAAGGCAGAACTTGTTCTGGCAGAATGTGAAGAGGAAGCTGCGACAGGGGCGGCAATGAGCAGTAGTATGTATAACTATAGCAACTCCCCCAGATAATAAAATGAAGCAGTGAAGCGGATTGTGAGTAACCAATTGATTTTAATACTGGAATTTGAGGAAAGGGGCTGTCCTGAAAATAGACAGCTCCTTCTTTACTGTCCGATTTATTGTATGTTATTTTTCGACATGTTCTGATATATTTTGGAGCATGCCGGAAAATTTTATGAAAACTGCAAAAAAAATCAGGAAAAAAAAGACAGCATTTTAAACGCTATGGAAAAAATGCAATTTTTGAAAAAACAATTATTGTAATAATCTCCCGGACGTGACATAATAAGAATGGAAAAGTAAAAAGCAGGTTAAATTCTGATTAGAAACAGGTAAAATAACCTGCTTACATTATGCGCCGATTTCCTGGGATGAGGATGGAAATCAGGCAGACGACAAAGGAGAAAATAATGGGAATTTTTTCAATGATATTGTCATTGCTGAGCGGAGTGGCATTATTTCTGTTTGGTATGTCATTGATGGGCGATGGCCTGAAAATGGTTGCCGGAAATAAGCTGGAAGCTTTCCTGTATCGAATGACAAACACACCGCTGAAGGGAGTTGCTCTGGGTACTGGTGTTACCAGCGTGATTCAGTCTTCTTCTGCCACAACCGTTATGGTCATTGGTTTTGTCAACTCAGGTATGATGAAACTGAAGCAGGCCATCGGTATTATCATGGGAGCTAACATTGGAACCAGTATTACCGGATGGATCCTCTGTCTTTCTTATATTGACGGAAAGAACGGAATTGCGAAGATTTTATCTACAGCAACAATTTCAGCAGTAGTAGCGATTATTGGTATTATCCTTCGCATGGCATGTAAGCGTTCCGTGCATAAAAATATCGGTAATATCATGCTTGGTTTTGCAATCCTGATGACAGGTATGCAGACAATGAGCGGTGCTGTTTCACCACTGAAGGACAGCCCCACATTTACAAACATGCTGACAATGTTTTCCAACCCGCTGATAGGTATTCTGGTAGGTATTGCATTTACCGCAGTGCTGCAGAGTGCATCTGCCACAGTCGGTGTATTGCAGGCGTTATCTGTAACAGGTATCCTGACATTCTCCAGTGCATTCCCGATCGTTCTTGGTATCGGTGTAGGTGCTGCCTGTCCGGTTCTGATTTCAGCAATCGGTGCGAATAAGAATGGTAAACGTACAGCACTTGTTTATCTGATCAATGACCTGTTTGGTCTTATCCTCTGGTCAGTGATCTTCTACACTGTAAATGCTGTTGTGCATTTCGGATTTATGGATATGATCATGTCACCGGTTGCAATTGCTTTACTGAATACTGTATTCCGTGTAGCAACAGTATGTGTTCTTTTCCCGTTCATACCGAAGATCGAGCAGCTGGTGTGCTGGCTTGTAAAAGACAGTGCAGAGGAACTGGAAGATGAAGCAGACTTTGATCTTCTGGAAGAACGTCTTCTGAATTATCCGGCACTTGCTATTGGACAGTGTCATCGTGCCATGAGCGGTATGGCAAGGAAGCTTCGCAAGAATGTCAACCGTGCCATGAACCTTCTGAATGAATATCAGCAGGATAAATTTGATAAGGTACAGAGAAAAGAGAACCTGATCGATAAATACGAAAGCCGTCTTGGGGAATATCTGATGAAGCTCACAAAGCATGAGATGAACAGTGCCCAGACAAGGCAGGCATCCCTTTATCTTCATACCATCAATGACTTTGAGAGAATCGGTGACCATGCATCCTACATTGCCTATATGTCCAGTGAAATGCATGATAATCACACTAATTTCTCACAGGAAGCCTGGGATGAGCTGAATGTAGTAATGGAAGCAGTTCGTGAGGAGATCAATCTTACCTGTCGTGCATTCCTCAATGATGACAAAGAGATGGCACAGAGAGTTGCACCGCTTGGAATGATTATCACATCCTTATGCAATGAGCTGAAGATGCATCATGTAGAGCGTCTGAGTAACGGCAATTGCGGACTGGAAGAGGGAACTGTATATACAGACATTCTCAACAGCTTCAACCGTATTGCAGCACATTGTGCAAGTGCAATGGTAGCTCTCCTTAAGAGTGGAGACGAGAATCCGGATATGCATATCCATGATTCCAAGATTTACCCATCTGACAGCGTGGAATATTATACATACTTCAAGGAATATCGCCAGAAGTATGAAATCGTAAAGAACGAGGAACACATGCGAAGCATGGAACCGGAAGAGGTAGAATAATACTTTTATATATACTACAAAGCAATAAATATATATGATATAATGACAGCAGATGATCTGGAAACGGATGTCTGCTGTTTTTTATTATAGTTGCCGGGCGTGCAGATGGTGGGAATGATTTTTCGAATACGCTTTGGAGTGCGCAGGCAAAGGAGTCGGCAGGCAGGATCATTTTTGTAAATCAAATATATTTATTCAGGCAGAGATTCTTCCTGTAGCCTGGATTAGCCATTGCAGGAAGGAAATTGTGCAAACATGACACCCAAAAGGAGGAAGCAATTATGTTATTCGACAGCAGAACAGTCTATCTCGGTGCATCCAGGGATAAATATGAGCAGTATTGTAAAGCCTTAGATTCAGAGAAAATCAAATACAAAACAAAGAGAGTCAACCACGAAGAAAAAATGACAGCCCCGGGCAGGGGAACCGTCCGCAGCATGGGTGGGAACTTTGGAACAGATAAAACATTGTATGAAATCATGGTCGGAGAGAAAGATTACGACAATGCAATGGGGATTCTGACAGCACTGAAGTAGACGGAATCTATCCTGAAGAAGAAAGTACGCAAAAAAGTGTGCAAGATAGTGTGCAAGATAACGGAAATTCTGGAGGTGTTTTTGTGGGAGAATATAAACCGCCATTTACAATAACAAATGAGATATTATCATATGTGTCTTCAATTTCTGAAAAAATAGGGCGAATCACGGCAATCAGCAGTCTGGAAACAAAACCGCACCTGAGAAAGAATAACCGAATTAAATCTATTCATTCATCTTTAAAAATAGAGGCGAATTCTCTTTCTCTGGGGCAGGTCAGGGATGTAATCAATGGCAGGCTTGTACTGGGGGAACAGAAAGAAATACAGGAAGTAAAAAATGCATATGCTGCGTATGAAAGCCTTTCGGAAATTAATCCCTATAGTATAAAAGATTTAAAGAAATTTCATGGGATTATGACAAAATATCTTGTGGAAGAATGTGGGGAGTTTCGCCATGGAGAAGAGGGAGTTTTTAATGGAGATGAATGTATTTTTATGGCACCTCCGGCGCAATTTGTACCGCAGCTTATGGATGAACTGTTTGAATGGATGAAGAAATCAAGGAATAGTGTTCATCCATTGATTATGAGCAGTGTATTTCATTATGAGTTTGTCTTTATTCATCCATTTGCTGATGGTAACGGAAGAATGGCAAGATTATGGCACACTGCTATTTTGTCTAAATGGAAACATGTATTTGAGTTTATTCCAATCGAAAGTCAGATTGAAAAATTTCAGGATGAATATTATGATGCGATTGCCAGATGTCATGTTTCAGGAGAATCTACCATTTTTATAGAGTTTATGTTGTCACAGATAGACAGGATTTTGGAAGATATTTCGCTTCAGATGAATGAAGAAAATGAACAGTTTTCAGAAACTGTCAGGAAAATGCTTGAAATCATGGAGTATGATACGCCTTATACAAGAAAAACACTTATGGAAAAACTGGGGTTAAAGTCCAGAGATGGATTCCGCAGAAATTATTTGCAACCCGCACTTGAGATGAATTTGATCCAAATGACATTACCAGATAAACCGAATAGCAGAAATCAGAGATATATGAAAGTATGAATAGCAGGAAGCTTATCTGATTTATAGCAATCTATAGCAATTCCATAAAATAATGCAAGCAATCCAGCCCATCATAGTGTGAAGTCCTGCGTCAGATATCTTTCTTGTCTTTCGCACTCTGCTGAACTGTCTTGATTGCATTATTTATAAGGATTGCTATAGTTAAATGGATTGAATAAATTTCTCTACATAATGCAGAGCTGCTCCGATCGCCGGTGTATATTGTCCGTTGGTACCGACCAGAATCTGTGTTTTATCCAGTATGAATGGTGCGGCTGTATGGAGATGTTCTGCCAGATATTCAATATCTTCTTCTGTAAAATAAGGTGCCAGATATCCGCTGAGGATGATCGGTGCATCGATAACAAGGTTAAGATTCTTCATGGCAAATGCCAGATGGTTTAAAAAATCTTTCCAGATCTGTATGATCTGGGGAGATTTTTTTTCGCGCAGAAGAGGAAAAAATTCTTTGGCAGGCATACCAGCAGCCTGTTCCAGTGCATTGGCAGAGCAGTAGGTTTCCAGGCAGCCACGGCTGCCACAGTAGCAAAGTGGGCCGTCGGGATTAATACATATATGTTCAAGAGTTCCGCTGTGCATGGAGATCCCCTGATGAATCTGATGATTGGTAATGATGCCGCCGCCCAGATTTCGGTTCAGCAGGATGATAACAGCACTGTCAAGCTCAGGATGATTCCATAATTCAAGGAACGCAGCTGATTTCGAATCATGTTCCAGATAACAGGGACATGGAAGATATCTGGAAAAATCATCCAGTTTCATGCCTGCGTTATTCATGATATCTCCATATAGTACAGTGGTATGATCCGGGGATGTGATACCCTGTGTGGCAATGGAGATGCCAAGAACTTTGTCATTGTCATACTGGCGCGATGAGATGAATTCTTTTACTGCGTCAGTAACCTGTTTATAGTAATCCGGTGTGTTGGAATATGGAAGCGGAATGGTATCTGTATAGAAAGCATTTCCATACAAATCTACAGCGGTAATATGAAACATTCCTTTTAAAATACCGATACCAATGGAAATTTTAAAATCTGATACAATCTGAAGGGCGTTTGCCTTTCTTCCACCGGTGGATTCAAAGAAACCATTTTTTTCAATAAGACCTTCCTGTTCCAGAAGATTCAGGTTCTGGCTGACAGTGGATAAACCCATCTGCAGTTCCTGAACGATCTGCAGCTTGGAGGTCGTTTTTTTTCTGTAAATGTACTGGTAAACCTTTGATTTATTTATTTTCTTGAGACTAATGTTGGTCAATCCCTTTTCACTCATAATATTCTCCTGATTATGTTACAAGATAATGTTAAGTTTCAGTTTTATTGTAGCATAGAACGAAAAAAAAACAATAAAAATATCCGGCACGATCAGCAACATCAATTTGTCAGCACACTATAGTAAAATAGACAAAAAAGTTGTTTGAAAATTAGAATTTCTGTCAATGGATTTTTTAAAAGAAAAGATATATACTCAACTTACAGTTAAGATATAAACGTAAGTAAAGAACATAACAACAAACAATAAGTATCGAATAAGACAAACAAGGAGGATATAACATGAAATTATCAATCAATGGAATCAAGGAACAGGAAGCATGGAAAAAGGCAGGAATCGCTCTTCCGGGTTATGATGTAGAGGCTGCCTCTGAGAATGCAAAGGAGAATCCGGTATGGGTTCACTTTGGTATCGGAAATATTTTCCGTGTGTTTATCGGTGGAATTGCAGATGGTCTTCTGGAAGAGGGAGTTCTGGATCGTGGGATTACCTGTGTGGAAACCTTTGATTATGATGTAGTAGATAAGATTTATGATCCATATGACAATCTTGGATTAAGTGTAATCCTGCATGGGGATGGAACCCGTGAGTATAAAGTAGTCGGAGCTTTTGCGGAAGCAGTGAAGGCACAGTCTTCTAATGCAGAACAGTGGAAACGCCTGAAAGAAATCTTCACAAGCAAATCCCTGCAGATGGTTTCATTTACGATTACAGAGAAAGGCTATGCATTACAGAAAGCGGACGGAACATGGTTCCCGTTTGTAGAGGCAGATATCAAGAATGGTCCGGATAAAGCGGCTGGTGCCATGGCAGTTCTGGTTGCAATGCTTTATGAAAGATATAAAGCCGGCGAATATCCCATCGCACTGGTTTCCATGGATAACTGCTCACAGAACGGTGCAAAGCTTCGCGAGTCAGTACTGACAATGACAGAAGAGTGGAAGAAAGCAGGATTTGTTGATGAGGGATTTGTAAACTATGTAAGCGATGAACAAGTAGTTGCTTTTCCATGGACAATGATCGATAAAATCACACCTCGTCCAAGCGAGCAGATTGCAGCAGATCTTGAAAAGCTGGGTGTTGAGAACATGCAGCCGGTGATCACAGGTAAGAAGACATACATTGCACCATTTGTCAATGCTGAGAAACCGCAGTATCTGGTAATAGAGGACAGCTTCCCTAACGGACGTCCGGCTCTGGAAAAAGGTTTCGGTGTATATATGGCAGACAGAAATACAGTTAACCTTTCTGAACGTATGAAAGTAACAGTATGTCTGAATCCGGTTCATTCTGCTACAGGTCCGCTGGGAGTAGTTCTTGGATATGATCTGTTTGCGCATATGCTTAATACAAATGAAGATATGATGAAAATGGCACGTATGATTGCTTATGATGAAGGTCTTCCGGTAGTTGCTGACCCTGGAATCCTTTCTCCGCAGGCATTTGTTGATGAGCTCTTCAACGATCGTTTTCCAAATGAATATCTGGGAGATACAAACCTTCGTCTGGCAGTAGACGTATCTCAGATGGTTGGCATCCGTTTCGGCGAAACAATCAAAGCATATGTACAGAAATTCGGAGATGCTTCCAGATTGACAGCTATTCCGCTGGGAATTGCAGGATGGCTCAGATATATGCTTGGTGTAGATGATGAAGGAAATAAATTTGAACTTGCACCGGATCCAATGAATGAGGAACTGCAGGAACAGTTTAAGGATATTGTAGTAGGTAAACCTGAAACACTCAAAGATCAGTTAAAACCAATTCTTTCCAATGAGCGTCTGTTCTTCACTGACCTTTACAAAGACGGTGTGGGAGAGAAGGTTGAGGATATGTTCCGTGAGATGATCGCAGGACCTGGAGCTGTAAGAGCAACAATACATAAATATGTTGGATGATTTTCAGCAGATGAATATTATAACTGACTTTCAGGAGGAAAATGAAAATGAATTTAAAAGAACAGTTTAATGGAATTCCGACTAATGATATTGTTCATTTTCTTCCCTTCTGGGAAAACGGAGTAAAGTTCTTTACAATTGAGGGACCGAATAAAGAGAAGGTTGAGTTCAGCCAGTACTTATAAAGTCAGGCGGTTAAATTCAGTGAGAAAAAGCATCTGTCAAAGCAGGTGCTTTTTGTTTTCAATATTTTATTGAGAAAAGCCTGAGAAAAGTTTAAAATAGGAGATAATAAAAAATAAACGAAAGGAGTTTTTATCATGAGTAAACGAACAGAGAGAATGAGCCGGAGTGCAGCTGAGAGAATTAACCGCAAAGATACAGTGATCAGACAGAATAATGCAGAACTTGAGGAGCTGAGGAATCAGTATGAGAATCTAGATATCTGTGAGGAGGATAAGCAGGTGATTGATGATTATATTGCCTGCAAAGATGCCAGAGCTGACAGGATGGCAGAGAAACTTTATGAAAAGGGAAGAAAAGATGTAAAGAGATGTATCCGCATCCGAAAACTGATCCGCAGATGTATGATCCTGTCTGCCATTGTTACAGTGGTGCTGGTTCAGTATAATAAGAATGAAAAGCTGAGAGAAAGTCTGGAAGAGCTGCTGAAAATGTTCCGGGATGGAGCCGTAAATGAATCAGAGGAAGATTTTTAAAATGTTTTACCGAATTCGGCTACGGTAGACCGAATGTGATTATGTATCAGTTGGAAGGAATAAGCAATATAAATAATGCAGACAAAAAATGTATTTTCGGAATTTTTTTACAAAAAATCTTCTTATAAAAGCAAAAACAGGGAAGACTCCGAGAATGCATAAAACAAAAAAGGAGCAAGAGACAGCATGGGAATACAAAGATACTCGATTATATACAGCAGTAAAACAGGGAACACAAAGAAGCTTGCGGAGAAGATCAGGGAGGTATTGCCTGAGGAAAACTGTGACTATTTTGGAACAGAAGGAGCGAAGGCTCTTTCATCCGACATATTATACATTGGATTCTGGACAGATATAGGGAATGCAGATCCTGCAACACTTGAACTGTTAAAGAGTCTGAAAAACAAGAAGATCTTTCTGTTTGGAACAGCAGGTTTCGGAGGCAGTGAAGCCTATTTCCAGCAGGTTCTCGGGAAAGTTAAAGAATCTGTGGATGAGAGTAATACAGTGATGGGAGAATTTATGTGTCAGGGGAAAATGCCCCAGTCAGTCAGGGACAGATACGTAAAGATGAAAGAGAAGCCGGATCATGCGCCGAACCTGGATGAACTGATCCAGAATTTTGACAGGGCGTTATCTCACCCTGACAATGAGGATCTGGACAGACTGGAAGAAATAATCAGAAGAGACCTGGAAAAATAATTAAGTCTTGACTAACAGAGGGAACTGCGGTATAGTGCTCGTTACTAAAAAAGGTAATTCATAAATTTTTATAGATTTTCGCGAAAGAGAGGTAACGAGATATGACATTTTATCAGGAATTACAATTGAGTTCGACCGGCTCCAAACAGCTGATCAGAAGTACCACAGACCCAAAAGAGAAAAGACGACACATTTTAATCTATAATTTTAAAGTGTATCTGGTTATGGCTTTTTGCGTAGCAGTGGTGAGCATGTACAGCAAGCTTACAGGAAGCAGCAACAGTGTAGTTGGTGTTACTGTTCTGCTGGCAGTGCTTGTGCTACGGCAGGCAGATTTCGGGATCAGGACAACACATGGACTGCTTTCCATTGCAGGGATCTTCGGTATACTTATGGCAGGACCCCGTCTGGCAAATATAGTGCCTCCGTTAGCCGCGTTTGCAGTGAATGCTGTGTGTATTTTACTGCTGATGATACTGGGCTGTCATAATGTGATCATGTACAATCATTCCACCTTTGTACTGGGATATCTGCTGCTTCTGGGCTATGATGTGACAGGAAGGGAATACACCTTCCGTGTGATCGGACTGCTGGTGGGAATGGTGATCTGTATGATCGTATTCTATAAGAATCAGAGAAACAGAGCTTATCGAAGAACCTTCCTGGATCTGTTCCGGGAATTTGATCTTAAGTCAGCGAGAAGCAGATGGTATGTGAAACTGACACTGATCGTATCCAGCGCAATGCTGTTTATGAATCTTCTGGGACTTCCCAGAGCAATGTGGGCAGGAATCGCCTGTATGTCCGTATGTCTGCCTTTTACAGAGGACTGTATCCCAAGGTCTGTGAGCAGAGGAATGTTTAATGTTGTGGGCTGTCTGCTGTTTATTGTGCTGTATCTGGTACTTCCTAAATCCATGTATCCGTACATTGGAATGATCGGAGGAATCGGAGTTGGATATTCAGCAGGATATCCGTGGCAGACTGCATTTAATACATTTGGAGCGTTGTCTATTGCAGCAGGGATCTTCGGAATGCCGGCAGCAATAGCACTTCGTATAGGTGCCAATGTTCTGGGAGCAGCTTATACGGTAATCTGCAATAAAGTAACAGATAAAGTAGCAGAGTATATAGGCACAAATAAATGTGCAGAAAATCTTTCCTGACTGAAACTGCGGAGCGGTTATAAGCAAGTAAAAAAGCGGATGATTTTATCCGTCTGATATGTGTTCTGGGAATAGAGTGAATATTAACGTACAATGACAGAGGGAGAGAGAAAGAATATGAAACAGGATACCCTGGAAGGCAGGGCGAAAACGAAAAATGGTGTAAAACGATTATGCTTTTCCGCAGTATGTATTTTACTGGAAGCAGCTTTTATCATTGCTATGATCACAAAGCTGAATCAATATGCGGAGATTATCAATCTGATAACAAGGCTTCTTGCAGGTGTACTGGTTCTTAAGCTGTATGCGTCAGACCAGACTTCATCTATGAAAATGCCCTGGGTTATTTTGATCCTTGTATTCCCTATCTTGGGAGTGGGATTGTACTTACTGATTGGTCTCAATGGCGGTACCCGTAAAATGCGGGAGCGTTATGACCAGATCGACAGGGAACTTCTGCCGTTGCTTCCCAATGACAGTGAGTGCAGGGAAACGCTTGGCAGGAAAATCCCGAAGGCAGGCAATATTTCTGATTATATACAGAAAAATGCCTCCTATCCGGTCTATCAGAATACAGATGTTATTTATTATGATGAGGCAGTCAAAGGGCTGGAGGCTCAGCTGGCAGATCTGGCAAAGGCAGAGAAATTCATTTTTATGGAATATCATGCCATTGAGGATGCACAGGCCTGGCATAAAATCCAGAGAGTTCTGGAAGACCGCGTAAAGGCAGGCGTAGAAGTCAGAGTATTTTATGACGACATGGGTTCCATTGGGTTTATCAATACAGACTTCATTAAGAAAATGGAAAATGTGGGAATCCATTGCAGAGTGTTCAACCCTTTTACTCCGGGTCTGAATGTGTTCCTGAATAACCGGGATCACCGCAAGATCACAGTAATCGATGGAAAAGTGGGATTTACCGGCGGTTACAACCTCGCCAACGAATATTTTAATTTCACACATCCTTATGGACAGTGGAAGGATACAGGTATCCGTCTGGAGGGGGAGGCAGTCCGTTCCCTGACAGTAACATTCCTGGAGATGTGGAATGCTGTCAGTGATAAGGATAAAAATGACAGTGATTTTACCGGATTTCTGGTTCAGACAGATTATCAGGCAAAGCAGACAGGCTTTATCCAGCCTTATGCGGACAGTCCTATGGACCATGAACAGGTAGGCGAAGAGGTGTATATCAGTATGGTGAACAAAGCAGAAAAATATTGCTGGTTTATGACTCCGTACCTGATCATCACAGATGAAATGAGCCATGCTCTGTGTCTGGCTGCCAAGCGCGGGGTAGACGTGAGAATCATCACACCTGGTATTCCGGATAAAAAGATGATCTACAATATCACACGATCCTTTTACCATGGACTGGTGAAGCATGGAGTGCGTATCTATGAATGGACACCTGGTTTCTGTCATGCAAAGATAAGTGTGGCAGATGACTGTATGGCAACCTGCGGAACCATAAATCTGGATTACAGAAGTCTGTATCATCATTTTGAAAACGGCTGCTTTATGGCAGACTGCCAGGCAGTTCTGGATATCCGAAATGATCTTGCAGCAACAATGGATGAATGCCGTGAAGTCACAGAACAGTACAGTACCGGACGCAGCGCATATCTGCGATTGGGACAGCTGTTTATGAGGTTATTTGCGGGATTATTATAACACTTGGAAAAAAGCAGAATATCGTGTACAATGGAATGGGGAACAGCAAAACTATTATAAATATGGGAGGAATTTTAACTATGGATCTTTCAACCTTAGTAAAAATGTCAAATACTTATGGAAGCAACCCTGCCTATGTTCTTGCAGGCGGTGGCAATACTTCTGTAAAAGATGACACCACATTGTATGTAAAAGGCTCCGGTACACAGCTTGCCACAATTAAGGCAGAGGAATTTGTGGAAATGAGCAGAGCACGTTTGAATGAGATCATGAAAACAGATTATCCGGAAGACGATGTCAAACGTGAATCGCTGTATCTTGCAGATGTTATGGCTGCAGTAACAGATGCTGACAAAACAAAACGTCCAAGTGTAGAAGCACTGCTTCATAACTTATTTGCCTATACTTATGTACTGCATGTTCATCCTACACTTGTCAATGGACTGACCTGCGGAAAAGGCGCAAAGGAACTCAGCGAACAGCTCCTTGGAAAAGATGTACTCTGGATCGATATCTGCAAACCCGGATATACGCTTGCACGTATCTGCTATGAGAAAATGAATGCTTATAAAGAAGAATACGGAAAAGATGTTCAGGTTCTTCTGCTCCAGAATCATGGAATTTTCGTTGCAGCAAATACTGTAGAGGAAATTGGAGCATTATTTGACGGCGTGATCAGTAAATTAGAGAAACAGGTAAAGAGAACTGCTGATGTCAGTGATGCTGTTACATCTGAAAAAGAACAGGCAGCAGAGAAGCTTTCCCGGTTACTGGGACATGCAGTAGAAGTTGTACCTGTAGCAGAAGCTGATCATTTTGTAAAAGATAAAGCAGCGGCTGCACCGCTTCTGAAGCCGTTTACACCGGATCACATTGTATATTGCGGACCATATCCGTTATTTGTAGAGGATATTGACCAGGCAAAAGCTGCGCTGGATGCATTTATGGCAGAGAATGACAAAGAGCCAAGACTGATCCTGGTACAGGGAGTCGGTGCCTTTATCATGGAAGATGATAAGGGAAAAGCTGCAAAAGCACAGCTTCTTGTAAAAGATGCCATTAAGCTTGCAGTATATGCAGAAAGCTTTGGCGGTCCGCTTCATATGACGGATGATATTACATACTTTATCACACATTGGGAAGCAGAAGCATATCGCAGTAAGAAATAATATAATAAGGGGCTGTCTTTTTTTGACAGCCCCATTTTGTTGGTTTAAACACTATATTTTTAAAGGAAAAGGTTTATTTTCAGCAAATCTTATTTCTCTTCTTTTTTCTCTTTGGCTTTCCCGGATTCAGGAATATTTCCCTCACCATAGTAAGCTTTCAGATAGATTTCCTTCAGCTCAGACATTAATGGATATCTCGGGTTGGCACCGGTACACTGGTCATTAAATGCCTGTTCGGTCATTTCGTCAAGAGTTTCGAGGAAGTACTTCTCGTCTACGCCGTATTCTTTGATCGTATGTTTGATCTCAATAGTATCCATCAGTTCCTGCAGTTTCTGGAGAAGCTTCTCAAATACTTCGCTGTCGTTCTTGCCTGTCAGACCTACAGAACGGCCAATCTCAGCGTAACGTGCAAGTGTGTGCGGATACTGATACTGTGGGAAGGTACCCATCTTAGCTGGAACTTCGGCTGCATTATAGCGCAGAACATGAAGCAGAACCAGAGCATTTGCAATACCATGTGGAAGGTGATGGAAAGCTCCCAGCTTATGAGCAAGAGAGTGGTTTACGCCAAGGAAAGCATTTGCGAAAGCCATACCAGCCATGCAGGAAGCATTTGCCATATGCTGTCTTGCTTCTACATCAGAACCATCTTTGTATGCACGTGGCAGATAGTTAAATACCAGTTTGATTGCATTTAATGCAAGACCATCTGTATAATCAGATGCCATCATGGAAGCATAGGCTTCAAGTGCATGAGTCATAACGTCGATACCGGAAGCACAGGTCAGTCCCTTAGGTGCGCTCATCATATTATCTGTATCAACAATAGCCATGTCAGGCATTAATTCATAATCAGCCAGAGGCCATTTGATACCTGTAGTCTTATCAGTAATGATAGCAAAAGGTGTTACCTCGGAACCTGTACCGGAAGATGTTGGAACAGCTATAAAGTAAGCTTTCTTACCCATATGCGGGAATGTGAAGATTCTCTTACGGATATCCATAAAGTCCATAGCCATATCATCAAAGTTGGCGTCCGGATTTTCATAGAGAACCCACATGATCTTGCCGGCATCCATTGCGGAACCACCGCCCATTGCGATAATGCAGTCAGGCTCGAACATTCTCATTGCAGCAGCACCGGCTCTTGCAGAAGCGAGAGATGGATCTGGCTCTACATCGTAGAAGCAGGTATGTACGATTCCCATCTGATCTAATTTATCTTCGATCTTTTTAGTATATCCATTCTTATAAAGGAAAGAGTCTGTTACGATAAAGCAGCGTTTCTTGTGCATAACAGTGCCAAGTTCATCCAGAGCAACCGGCAGGCAGCCTTTTTTGAAATAAACTTTTTCCGGTGTTCTAATCCAGAGCATATTTTCTCTCCTTTCAGCAACGGTCTTGATGTTAATGAGATGTTTTACACCTACGTTCTCAGATACGGAGTTGCCACCCCAGGAACCGCAGCCCAAAGTCAGGGACGGAACAAGTTTGAAGTTGTAAAGGTCGCCGATACCGCCCTGAGAAGATGGAGTATTGATGAGGATACGGCAGGTCTTCATAGCTGCTGCGTGTTTTTCCATTTTTTCCTTTTCTCTTGTGTCAATGTAGAGAGCGGAGGTATGTCCATAACCGCCGTCAGCTACAAGCTGTTCAGCTTTGGCAATCGCTTCGTCAAAAGTTTTGGCCTTGTACATGGCAAGTACAGGGGAAAGCTTCTCATGTGCGAATTCTTCGCTGATGTCTACAGATTCAACCTCACCGATCAGAATCTTTGTTTCAGGAGGAACTGCAACACCGGCCATCTCAGCGATAGTGGCAGCCTTCTGTCCTACGATCTTTGCATTCAATGCGCCATTGATAAGGATAGTTTTTCTTACTTTCTCTAATTCATCCGGTTTCAGGAAGTAACATCCTCTGTAAAGGAATTCTTCTTTTACTTTCTTATAAATGCTCTCAAGAACAGTTACAGACTGTTCGGAAGCACAGATCATACCATTGTCAAAGGTCTTGGAATGGATGATGGAGTTAACTGCCAGACGGATATCTGCACTGTCATCAATGATAACAGGAGTATTTCCGGGACCTACACCTAAAGCAGGTTTTCCGGAAGAATAGGCAGCCTTAACCATTCCGGGACCACCTGTAGCAAGGATGATGTCTGCTTCACGCATAACCTGATTTGTCAGATCAAGACTTGGAACATCGATCCATCCGATGATTCCCTCCGGTGCACCGGCTTCTACAGCTGCCTCCAGAACAACCTTTGCTGCCTCAATGGTACATTTCTTTGCGCGGGGATGCGGACTGATGATGATTGCATTACGTGTTTTCAGTGCAATCAGAGTTTTGAAAATTGCAGTAGATGTTGGGTTGGTTGTAGGAATAACAGCAGCAATCAGACCGATCGGCTCAGCTATTTTCTTAATACCGTAAGCAGTATCTTCTTCAATCACACCGCAGGTTCTGGTATTCTTATATGCGTTGTATACATATTCGGCTGCGTAATGGTTCTTGATAACCTTATCTTCTACAATACCCATTCCTGTTTCTTCAACAGCATCTTTAGCAAGCGGGATACGTGCTTTGTCAGCAGCAGTAGCGGCAGCTTTAAAAATCTTATCTACCTGCTCCTGGGTAAATGTTGCGAAAATCTTCTGTGCCTCTTTCATGGCTGCAATCTTTGCAGTAAGAGCTTCAGGGGTGTCGATGATGGTTGGGATAGTGTTCTCTTTTTTTGCCATTTGGGAATCCTCCTGTTTGTGTTTTCGTTAAAAGTATTTACCGTGACCTGTTATGTTTTTATTATATAAATAAACTGATTATTTGGTCAACAGTAACATTAATATGAGCATAACGAAATATTATGGTGAAAATTGTGCATAATCACGTAAATAATGTGAATAAAATATCAATTGTCAGAATATATGAGAAAAATTTAACAATATATGTTCTGTTGGCAACTGAGAGAAAGTTAAAAAAATAACGTTAATAAATTAACAACCTCGATGATGCTATTATATGACTTTGTTAATTATTTATCAATTACAAAGCATATGAAAAAGTTAACAAATACTAACTTGGAATTTCGTGAAAATATAACAATATAATTTGTAGAAGGATTTATGTTTTTCCATATGTTTGCAGGAGATTAAGAGTTACTGTGAACGGAGTGAACAGTAATGATTAAGAAAAATTAAGCCCCGCAAAATCTGCGAGGCTTAATTTTTCTTAAATTTCTATTTGTTTCAGGCTTTTCTGAAAGCGGCTCTCTTACGTTCTCTGGAATCCAGCAGTCTCTTACGGATACGGAGAGATTCCGGTGTAACCTCAAGGAGTTCATCCTGGTCGATGAAATCGATGGCCTGTTCCAGACTGAGAACTCTTGGTGGAGTTAATTTCAGTGCATCATCAGCGGAAGAAGAACGTGTGTTAGTCAGATGTTTTGTCTTGCATACGTTCAGCTCGATATCTTCGGCTTTACCATTCTGTCCGATAACCATACCGCTGTAAACCTTTGCACCAGGTCCGATAAACAGAGTACCACGCTCCTGGGCTGCGAACAGACCATAAGTAACAGCTTCGCCAGCCTCGAAAGCGATCAGAGATCCCTGTTTTCTGTACTGGAAATCTCCCTTGTAAGGAGCATATCCGTCAAACATGGTATTGATGATGCCGGTACCCTTGGTGGAAGTAAGGAACTCACCGCGGAATCCGATCAGTCCACGGGAAGGAATGTGGAATTCCAGACGGACAGTACCGTCACTGGCAGTACTCATACCCTGCAGCTCACCTTTACGTTCGCTCAGCTTCTGGATCACAGTACCGGAAAATTCTTCCGGAACATCTACATAAGCGATTTCCATAGGTTCAAGTTTCTTTCCGCGCTCGTCTGTTTTGTACAGAACCTCCGGTTTACTTACTGCGAATTCATAACCTTCACGTCTCATGTTCTCGATCAGGACAGACAGATGAAGTTCTCCACGTCCGGAAACCTTAAAGGCTTCTGTTGTTTCAGTATCTTCTACACGAAGGCTGACATCTGTATTCAGCTCACGGTAGAGACGGTCACGAAGATGACGGGATGTGATGTATTTACCTTCCTGGCCTGCCAGCGGACTGTCATTTACGATGAAGTTCATGGCAATGGTAGGCTCGGAAATCTTCTGGAAAGGAATTGCCTCCGGGTTTTCTCCGCCGCAGAGAGTATCACCGATATGGATGTCTGCGATACCGGAAATAGCAACGATGGAACCAATAGTAGCTTCCTTTACTTCAACCTTATTCAGACCGTCAAACTCGTAGAGCTTGCTGATCTTAACTTTCTTACGTTTGTCCAGATCATGATGGTTTAACAGAGTCAGTTCCTGGTTAACAGCGATTGTACCGTTTTCAACTTTACCAACACCGATACGTCCAACGTATTCATTGTAATCAATCGTGCTGATCAGAACCTGAGTATCTGCCTCCGGATCTCCTTCCGGAGCCGGGATATATTTCAGAATTGCTTCAAATAACGGAGCCATATCCTTAGGAGTGTCGTTTAAGTCGATCACAGCATGTCCTGCTTTGGCAGAAGCATACAGGAACGGACAGTCAAGCTGTTCATCAGAAGCACCAAGATCCATAAGAAGTTCCAGAACCTCATCTACAACTTCATCCGGACGGGCTTCCGGACGGTCGATCTTGTTGATACATACGATTACATGAAGGTCAAGTTCCAGTGCTTTCTTAAGAACGAATTTTGTCTGAGGCATAGCACCTTCGAAAGCATCAACGAGAAGAATAACACCGTCTACCATCTTAAGTACACGTTCTACCTCGCCGCCGAAATCAGCATGTCCTGGTGTGTCAATGATGTTGATTTTTGTATTTTTGTAATGAATAGCTGTATTCTTGGATAAAATAGTGATACCACGCTCACGCTCAATATCATTGGAGTCCATGACACGTTCCTGAACTTCCTGATTTTCGCGGAATACACCGCTCTGTTTCAGAAGCTGGTCAACCAGAGTTGTTTTACCATGGTCAACGTGGGCGATAATGGCTACGTTACGGACATCTTCACGTTTTGTTCTCATAAAATGATTTTCCTTTCCTCTTTAAGCTTTGAATGGGTAACTGTTCGGCACACTGGCTGAACAGTTACCGGAATTGTTAATATTCATGTGTTATCAGCAGGATTATTTTGCTGCAAAAGCATTTTTCAAGCACGATATAATCTTGCAGATGAATTTGTTCCTATTATTATGTGTTTTTTTCTTCAATAAGTTACCCGAATTTTCAGTTTACCACATTTTCGCCAGATTACAAGGTGTTAAAATAATTTTTTTTATTTTTGCAGATTCTGGTTCTAAATGAGAATGCCTGTACATAACCTTATAAAGAACAATACAAGGTACAGAGGAGCATATGCGGGATCGCTGAAAAAGCAGAGACGATTTACGGTCTGCATTGCAGGCAGGGATTCTGACACAGGTGCTCTACAGGGAAGGAGAACCACATTATGGCAGATAAAATTATTGAAAACAATCAGGTATCTATGATGGGCAAAATTGCAGCAGGCTTTACATTCAGTCATCAGGTCTTTGGAGAAGGCTTCTATATGACTGAGCTGCTGGTCAAAAGGCTCAGTGATTCGGAAGACAGGATTCCGGTGATGGTTTCTGAACGGCTGGTGGATGTAACGCAGGATTATATCGGAGAATATGTGGAAATCCATGGACAGTTCCGCTCATATAACCGCCATGAGGAGAAGCACAACCGTCTCGTGCTTTCAGTATTCAGCAGAGAACTGAAGTTTGTGGAAGAAGAGGATGAAACAGTTCCGGTAAATCAGATTTTTCTGGACGGATATATCTGTAAGCCTCCGGTGTACCGTAAAACTCCTCTTGGAAGAGAAATTGCGGATGTGCTGTTGGCAGTAAATCGTCCGTATGGAAAATCAGATTACATACCATGCATCTGCTGGGGCAGAAATGCCCGCTATGCATCTGCGTTTGAGGTTGGCGGTCATGTCCTGATCTGGGGACGTATCCAGAGCAGAGAATATATGAAACGGATCGGGGAAAATGAAACAGAGAAGAGAGTTGCGTATGAAGTATCTGTAAGCAAGCTGGAATATATGGAATAATTCCATTGCCGCAGGCAATTTGGAATGAATTTTGGACACGTTACTGTGAACGGAGTGGTTACTGTTCACTGGTGATATCCCGCGAGGTGTTTTTTGTGAGCAAAGGTCACAGAAAACCCGAGACATACCGCGCGAATTTATGCGATTAGCATAGATTCTGTGCATCGCGAAGCGTGTTGCTGAGAACGGAGTGAACAGTAACACGGAGTGAACAGTAACGATTACTGTAAACAGTAACACTTGCAATTCTTCATAAACTGCGGTAATATAAGCGTATTCAGATAACTATGGCAGCCTGCTGTTCCACGAAGCATTCCGGCGTGAATATGCCGGAAGCTCATCGCAGAAGTCGAAAACAGACTGCTGTTTATCATGTCTGTAATGACACAGAGAAGAAGGTACAATTTCAATAACGATAAGAGGAATTGTTTGTTATGGAAAAAGAATTTACAGAGGTTTACTGTGGCGGGGGAAAGGGAAAGACAACTCTGGCGATCGGTCAGTGTCTGAGAGCTTCCGCACAGGGTAAAAGCGTCATTATTATTCAGTTTCTGAAAGGAAGAGAGCGCAGGGAACTGGATTTTCTGGAGGAACTGGATAATCTGGATATTAAGATATTCCGTTTTGAGAAGCATGATGAAGGATATGAGGAACTGAATGAGCAGGAGAAGGCAGAGGAGAAAACCAATATTCTCAATGCTTTGAATTTTGCGCGCAAAGTGATCGCAACGCAGGAATGCGATTTTCTGCTCCTGGATGAGATTCTTGCACTTCCGGATTATGGGATCACTACTGCAGAGGCAATCGGTGATATCCTGAAGATGAAGGACGAGAGTATGCATATTTTGCTTACGGGACGGACGTTACCGGACAGCCTGCGTAAATATGCAGACAGCATAACTACACTGACAACAGAGATTGTATAAGGTGTATAAAACCTGATTATTGTTTATGAATGGGCAGTAATCTGTATGGAAATTACAGAAGAATAAAGGAGGAAGGCAAATGGCAATTTTTAAAGGTGCAGGTGTTGCAATCGTAACCCCTATGTATGAAGATGGCAAGGTTAATTATGATAAACTGGAGGAACTTCTGGAGTATCAGATTGCAAACAGTACAGATGCGATCATTATCTGCGGAACAACAGGAGAATCATCAACGATGACGCATGGAGAGCATCTTAAGACAATTAAGTTTGCAATCGACAAGGTAAACAAACGTGTTCCGGTTATCGCAGGTACAGGTTCCAACTGTACGGAAACTGCAATTATGATGTCAAAGGAGGCTGCTTCTTACGGTGCAGATGCACTTCTTATAGTCACTCCATATTATAACAAGGCGACTCAGAAAGGACTGATCGCTCATTATACAGCTATTGCAGAGGCAGTTCCGGAAACACCGATCATTATGTACAATGTTCCGAGCCGTACAGGTTGTAACATTCAGCCTGCAACAGCAGTAGCTCTGGCTAAAAATGTTAAGAATATTGTTGGTATCAAAGCAGCAAGCGGAGATCTTTCACAGATTGCAACCATGATGTCCATGGCTGATGGCTGCATTGAACTCTACTCCGGAAATGATGATCAGGTACTTCCGATCCTTTCACTTGGCGGACTTGGAGTAATTTCCGTACTTTCTAATGTAGCTCCTAAGGAAACACATGATATGGTTATGAAATTCCTTGAAGGAGATACAAAGGGTGCAGCGGAAATCCAGTTAAAGGCAATCCCGTTAATTCATGCACTGTTCAGTGAAGTAAACCCGATTCCGGTGAAAGCAGCTCTGAATCTGATGGGTAAAGAAGTGGGACCACTTCGTATGCCATTATCCGAGATGGAAGATGCAAACAAGGCAAAACTTGCTGAAGAACTGAAGAATTTCGGAATTAAACTTGCATAAATATAACCGCAGGATTGTTCGGAAAATCAACTTGCCGATATACTGGAATTGAGAGGAATAGACAAATGGTAAAGATTATTATGCATGGCTGTAACGGTCACATGGGTCAGGTAATCTCCGGACTTGTGGAGAAGGATCCGGATGCTGAGATCGTAGCAGGTATCGATGTGGCAGATCAGGGAAAGAACAGCTACCCTGTATATACAAATATGGAAGAATGTCAGGTAGAGGCAGATGCCCTTATCGACTTCTCTTCTGCAAAAGCAACAGATGCACTTCTTGCTTACTGTGAGAAACGCAAACTCCCGGTTGTATTATGTACAACCGGTTTAAGCGAGGAGCAGCTCGCAAAGGTGGAAGAGACATCTAAGAATGTCGCAGTTCTGAAATCTGCAAATATGTCTCTTGGAATCAATACTCTGATGAAACTGCTTCAGGATGCGGCAAAGGTTCTGGCAACAGCAGGATTTGACATGGAGATTGTTGAGAAGCATCACAGACTGAAACTGGATGCACCAAGCGGAACAGCACTTGCACTGGCTGACAGCATTAATGAGGCAATGGATAACCAGTATCATTATATCTATGACCGCAGCCAGAGACGTGAGATGCGGGATGATAAGGAAATCGGTATCTCAGCAGTCCGCGGTGGAACAATCGTAGGAGAACACGAAGTGATCTTCGCAGGTCCGGATGAAGTGATTGAATTTAAGCATACTGCATATTCCAAAGCTGTATTTGGAAAGGGTGCTGTTGAAGCTGCGAAATTCCTTGCAGGCAAACCGGCAGGAAGATATGATATGAGCGATGTTATCAGTGCAAAATAATCAGGAATGCAGTAAAAATTGATAACTGGTAATTTTCAGTATCTTCATAGCAGTGAAATAAAATATATAAAAGGAAAGTGTATCTGATGTTTCAGAACACTTTCCTTTTTTGTAATATTGGCCTGTATGTTGCTATAATAATTCTGATCAATGATTATATGCGTAAGTCAGCAATGTTCTGGAATCCTGCCAGCGGGCAGAAGATGAATCTGCACCCAGGACAACAGAAATATAGGTGTTTCCCCTTGCGGAATAAGAAAGTCCGACAAAACAATAGCCTGCTTTGTTGGTATAGCCTGTTTTCATACCCTGAACTCCCGGAACATTGCCGAGCAGGGCGTTGGTGGTGCCGATAGAATAGCTTCTGCCGGTGTTGAGATTAGAGAAAGAATAATAGCCGGTGCTCACCAGTTTGCGGAACATAGGCTTTTTGATCGCATACTGGGCAATTTTTGCCAGGTCAGAAGCTGTTGTGTAATGGTTATACCCTGCATCCAGACCATTTGGGGTTGCGAAATGTGTATTCGTACATCCGATCTCTGCTGCTTTTTTATTCATTAATTTAACAAACTTTGCAGTGGAACCGCTGACGTGTTCGGCAATGGCAACTGCGGTGTCGTTGTGGGAGGGAAGCATCAGGGAATAAAGCAGATCTTTCAGATAAAATATTTCTCCTGCATTTGCATAAAGCTTGCTGGGTTCAATAGATGCTGCGTAAGGGGAGAACTTTACTTTTTCGTTTAATTTACAGTTTTCAAGTGCAAGGATACAGGTCATAATCTTGGTTGTGCTGGCGTTGGCATGAGCAACATTTTCATTTTTGCCATAAATAATCTGACCGGTATCTGCATTCATGAGAAGTGCACAGTCAGAGGAAAGGGAATAATTTAATCCGGTGTGGGTGACAGTACCATTCTGGTTAAAGTAATAGTAAGTTCCCTTGATCTTGTGTTTTCCTGTAACTGCTTTTCCGTCTTTGCCAAAATAGTATTTCTTTCCGGATTTGTCAGTGTACCATCCGGTAACCATGGTACCGTCTTTACCGACATAGTAATAATTTCCTTTATATTTGATAAGAGAATTCTTTATCAGATATCCCTGAGATCTGGTTCCGAAATAATAATTTTTGCCTTTGATCGTATGCCAGCTGCACCAGCGGTGTCCGAGTTTGTTAAAATAATAGGTCTTTTTGTCAATTTTCAGAAATACATTTTTGGCGATGGTTTTATCATCATAGCGGTAAATCCAGTAATCGCCGTCTTTTACAAATTTTCCCGATGCTGCGATATCAGGTTTCTGAAGTGTGGATGCATAGATAGTAGAAACACTGCAGGTAAACAGCAGGAAAAGTGCAGCCAGAAATATGAAAACAAAGCTGCGAAGTGAATGGTTCCTTTTTCTTTTCATGATAACCTCCTGTAAATATGAGTTATAGATATTCCGTAAAATACTGCAGTCAATCCATCTCATTAATGAGTGAAATCCTGCTATAGCAACTTGTCGGTACGCTAGATTGTGGGAGTATATATGTACGGAGTAATCTATTTTGTGTTATTTAAATCATAGCATGAAAAGTAAATTTTTTCCAGAATAGTATTGAGTTTTTGGTACATATTAAAAACATAATATAAAAACATGAAAAGACGGAGAGGTTCTGCTGCATGGACCGGCAGAATGCTTTCCGGGAACAGGAGATGAATATGGGAATAAAGGTAAAAAAGATTCTGACAGGTACAGCACTTATTATGTCACTGTGCATGTTCACAGCATGTGGAAATGCAAATAAAGCAGCTGATGAGGTAGACACAAACGAAGAAAATATGACGGATAATAATGCTGCAAACGATGATAACATGGAAAATAACGCAGGAGAAAACAATACAAATGGAAATAGCACATCAGGAAACAATGCGGCAGATAAAAATGTAAATAATGGTGGAACCGTCACAGACAATGGAACTGTCGCAGAGGATGAAGCTGCAGAAAATGAGACAAAACAGAATAGCAATGCAACAGATAACACTGCAGATAATACCAGAATTGATGAAAACAACAACGGTGACGGTACAGTATCCGGTGAACTGGGAAACAGCGTCAAAGATCTGGGCGAAGGGGTAGGTAATGCTGTAGAAGATGTAGGCGATGCTGTAGGCAACGCAGCAGAAGGAAGATAGACATCAGGAATAATTTATGGTATTATCGTGTTAAATTGGTAAAATTTAAATAATGTACTCCCGAAGTTTTTATTGCATTTGTTTTTGCATCTAACTATAGCAATCATTGTAAATAATGCATATTGATTCAGCTCATCAGAGCGTGAAATCCGTTACTGTGAACGGAGTGAACAGTAACTGAAATCCTGCGTCAGCACGCCTGCAGATATCTTCCTTGTCTTTCGCACTCTGCTGAACTGTCTCAAATGCATTAATTTAAGAGGCTTGCTATAAGTACAAAAAGATTCTGAGAGTACATATAACGGATATGGAGGTACGGATTTCATGAAATTTCGCCCATGTATTGATATACATAATGGAAAAGTAAAGCAGATTGTAGGTGGGAGCCTTACGGACGTACAGGATCAGGCAAGTGAGAATTTTGTATCTGAGCAGGATGCATCTTTCTATGCAGAATTATATAAAAAGGCAGGGATAAAAGGAGGACATGTAATTCTGTTAAATGGTCATGACTCCCCATACTATGAATCAACAAAAGAACAGGCGATTCTTGCATTACATACTTATCCGGGAGGATTACAGATCGGCGGAGGAGTGAACCCGGAAAATGCAGGGGAATATCTTAGTGCAGGTGCCAGTCATGTAATCGTTACATCTTATGTATTTAAAGATGGAAGGATTTCCTGGGAAAATCTGAACAAAATGAAAGAGACTGTGGGAAAAGAGAAACTGGTTCTTGACCTGAGCTGTCGCAGAAAAGATGGAAAATACTATATTGTGACAGACCGCTGGCAGAAATTTACAGATGTCACTATGACACTGGATATTATGAAAGAACTGGGAAGTTACTGCGATGAGTTTCTGGTCCATGCAGTAGATGTGGAGGGAAAGGCACGCGGAGTTGAAACAGAACTTGCATCTCTGCTGGGGGAGTATAAAGGAAATCCGGTTACTTACGCAGGTGGAGTTGGCTCCATGAAGGATATTGAGGATCTGCGAAAATATGGAAAAGACAGACTGGATGTCACAGTAGGCAGTGCATTGGATCTTTTTGGCGGAAATATTTCATTCTCAGAACTGATTAAACTTTAACTGATTTTTATAGTAATCTCAGGAATCACAGTGAGAATGTACAGAACAATTACAGAATTTTTGCTATTTCCCCATAATGACAAAGGAACTTTAAAGTTATTTCTGAAGTAAACAGAAAAAATGTGAAATTTTAATAAAATAGTGTTAAAATTCAAAAATGTGTGTTATAATAGATTCATCAAACAGCAAAGGGGATGGAAGCATGAAGTTTATCATCAGCGGAAAAAATATTACAGTTACAGAAGGTCTTAAGACAGCAGTCCAGGACAAGCTCAGTAAACTGGAAAGGTATTTCACTCCTGACACCGAAGTTGTAGTAACTTTAAGTGTTGAAAAAGAAAGACAGAAAATTGAAGTGACAATCCCTGTAAAAGGAAATATCATTCGTTCCGAACAGGTAAGCAATGACATGTATGTATCAATCGATCTGGTAGAGGAAGTCATTGAACGTCAGCTTCGCAAGTACAAAAATAAAATCGTAGACAAACAGCAGGCAGCAGCCAACTTCCAGAAAGCATATCTGGACAAGGACTACGATGAGGATGAAGAAGTTAAGATCATCCGTACCAAGAAATTCGGAATCAAACCAATGTATCCGGAAGATGCATGCGTACAGATGGAACTGCTCGGACATAATTTCTTTGTATTCTACAATGCAGAGACAGAGCAGGTAAATGTAGTTTACAAACGTAAAGGCAATACTTACGGTCTGATCGAACCGGAATTCTAAATCTGCTTATAAGATCAAAAATATGAAACATAGACAGCCATAAAAAAGTTTTCATAAAGAAAAGCTTCCTTACAGAGAGAAAAAATGCCTCCTGTAAGGGAGCTTTTTTGTCAGGAAAAATATATACCTTTAGCGCATAAGGAATGCTTTGACGCAGTGGCCTAAATATGTTAAAATATCAAAAGATATTATGAAATTTGTAACTAATCAGCAGTTAAAAAATTACAAGTTGAAATTCATTCCGGATTGTCTGCGGCAATGGAATATTGACTTGTATATTCTGGTGGAACGTTCTGTTGGAATGGATTGCTGAAGAATAGTTACCGAAATTTTATAAATGAAGAAGTGTAAAAAGAAGGAAGGAGCACAAAAATCATGAGAAAAGCCGGAGTATTAATGCCAGTTTCCGCACTTCCGTCCCGTATTGGTGCCGGAGAACTTGGAGAATCTGCATTCCAATTTATCGAGTTATTAAAGGAGAATCATGTAAAGATATGGCAGATACTGCCACTGAATCCGGTTGGCTATGGTAATTCCCCATACCAGCCATATTCCTCCTGTGCAGGGGATGAGTTGTATATCAGTCTTGATGCGCTTGCAGAGGAAGGTCTGTTAAAGGAACATCCAAAGGAATTTCAGGAGAGAGCTACAAGAGTAGATTATGAGGCTGTCCGCCAGTACAGAGAGCCTTTCTTAAGAACTGCGTTTGATGTTTTTACAGAGAAAAAGGGACAGGAAGAAACAGCATATAAAGAATTTGCTTCACAGGAATGGGTATATGAGTATGGTGTGTTCCGCGCATTAAAGAAAGCAAATAACGGAGAATGCTGGAATGACTGGCCGGAAGAATATAGAACCTGGCCGGAGAACAGACAGAAGTTACCGGCAGAGGTGGAGACAGAGGCACAGTATCAGATGTTTCTTCAGTATATTTTCTACACACAGTGGATGAAGGTGAAGAAGGCTGCAAACGATGCCGGAATCCAGATTATGGGAGATGTTCCTTTCTATGTGGGACAGGATTCTGTAGACGTATGGGGTGGAAAAGATAACTTTCTTCTTGATACAGATGGACGTCCGATCTTCATCGCCGGAGTACCGCCTGATTATTTCAGTGCTACAGGGCAGAGATGGGGAAATCCGATCTATGACTGGGAGCATATGAAGGAACAGGATTACAGATTCTGGGTGGACAGAATCGGCTATAGCAACAAATTGTTTGATATTATAAGGATCGACCATTTCCGGGCATTTGATACATACTGGAAAATTCCGGCAGACTGCCCGACTGCTATTGACGGTGAATGGATCGAGGCACCGGGATATGAGGTCATTGATACACTTCAGAAAGAAATTCCGGGATTAGATCTGGTAGCAGAGGATCTGGGGCTGCTTCGTCCGGAGGTTCTGATGCTGAAAGATCATTATCATCTGAAGGGAATGAAGATCCTGATCTTCTCCATAGAAACAGGTGGAAAATATGCCCGAGATACCTTCCATGATGTGGAAAACATGATTTTTTACACAGGAACGCATGACAATGATACGATCATGCAGTGGTATGGAAATATGAGTGCCGCAGCCAGAAGAAAAATCCGCAGGATGTTAAAGAAGGCGGGAGCATCACAGGGCTCTGTCAAGGACAGATTCCTGCAGTATACCATGCAGAATCAGGCAGAATATGCGATCATTCCGTTGGCAGATATTCTTGGACTTGGAAAAGAGGGCCATATCAACACACCGGGAACCATTGGTTCTCCGAACTGGGAGTGGCATTTACCGGATTTTATACAGGCCAAAAAGGAACTGCAGAAATTTGGCAGACTGATCGTGGATACAAAGCGATAAATTTGTTACTGTTCACACACCACTATCCCGCGAGGTGTTTTGGTATGAATATGCCAAAATCCCGAGACATACAAGCCAAAATTCCATTGCCGCAGGCAATCTGGAATGAATTTTGGCTACGTTACTGTGAACGGAGTGAACAGTAACGTAAATTTTGGTGACTCCGTAATTTTCTTGGTTTGTTCATGAAAAATTCATTGTTTTCCATAACGGAAAGTGTTAGAATATACAAGTATTGTGTATTATAGTAAGCGTTTGTAATGTTCGCATGCTGCTGACATGTCTGCTATGGACGGAGTGAACAGAAATTATTCCGCACAGTAGCAATTGTTATATGGCAGCAATGCTTGTATAAAAAAGAAATAAACAGGAGTAAAACCTAATATGAATATGTTTTCAAAAGTATTCGGGACCCGCAGCCAGCGAGAGGTTAAGCGTATCATGCCTCTGGTTGAGAAAATTGAGAGCCTGCGCCCGGACATGCAGAAGTTAAGCGACGAAGAACTCAGAGGAAAAACAAGAGAATTTAAGAAACGTCTTGAAGAGGGAGAGACACTGGATGATCTGCTTCCTGAGGCATTTGCGGTTGTACGTGAAGCAGGCAAGCGTGTTCTTGGAATGGAACATTTCCGTGTGCAGCTTATCGGTGGTATCATTCTCCATCAGGGACGTATCGCAGAGATGAGAACAGGTGAAGGTAAAACACTTGTCGCCACACTTCCGTCATATTTAAATGCACTGGAAGGCAAAGGTGTGCATGTCGTAACAGTCAACGATTACCTGGCTAAACGAGATGCGGAAGAAATGGGAAAGATTCATGAGTTTCTTGGCCTGACAGTCGGTGTTGTTTTAAATGATATGAAGCAGGATGAGCGTCGTGCTGCATACAACTGTGATGTTACCTATGTTACGAACAATGAACTCGGTTTCGATTATCTGCGTGACAACATGGTCATCTATAAAGAACAGCTGGTACAGAGAGATCTGCACTACTGTATCATCGATGAGGTCGACTCCATTCTTATCGACGAGGCACGTACCCCTCTGATCATTTCCGGACAGAGCGGTAAGTCAACCAAGTTATACGAGGCCTGCGATATCCTTGCTCAGCAGTTAGAGCGCGGTGAAGCCAGCCATGAGATGACCAAGATGGCAGCCATCATGGGTGAAGAAGTTATCGAGACAGGTGACTTCGTTGTAAATGAAAAAGATAAGATCGTAAACCTTACAGAGCAGGGCGTTCATAAGGTTGAGAAATTTTTCCATATTGAAAACCTGGCAGATCCGGAGAATCTGGAGATCCAGCATAATATTACACTTGCACTTCGCGCCCATAACCTGATGCATAAGGATCAGGATTATGTAGTTAAAGATGATGAAATCCTTATTGTTGATGAATTCACCGGACGTATCATGCCGGGACGCCGTTACTCAGATGGTCTTCATCAGGCAATCGAAGCGAAAGAGCATGTTAAGATCAAACGTGAGAGCAAGACTCTGGCAACCATCACTTTCCAGAACTTCTTTAATAAATATGATAAGAAGGGCGGTATGACCGGTACAGCTGTCACAGAGGAGAAAGAATTCCGTGATATCTATGCAATGGACGTTGTAGAGATCCCGACTAACAGACCGGTTATCCGAGTTGACCATGAAGATGCTGTTTATATGACAAAGAAAGAGAAATTCAACGCAGTTGTCAATGCTGTAGTGGAAGCTCATGCGAAACAGCAGCCTGTACTGGTCGGTACCATTACGATTGAAACTTCCGAGCTTCTCAGCCGTATGCTGAAGAGACAGGGAATCAAACATAATGTATTGAATGCCAAGTTTCATGAACTTGAGGCAGAGATTGTCTCACAGGCAGGTCAGGCAGGAGCAGTTACGATCGCCACTAACATGGCTGGTCGTGGTACAGATATCAAGCTGGATGATGTGGCAAGAAATGCAGGTGGTCTGATGATCATCGGTACAGAACGTCATGAGTCCAGACGTATTGATAATCAGCTTCGCGGACGTTCCGGACGTCAGGGAGATCCGGGTGAATCCCGTTTCTATATTTCCCTGGAAGATGACCTGATGCGTCTGTTCGGTTCTGAGAGACTGATGAAGATCTTTACATCTCTTGGTGTTGCAGAGAATGAACAGATTGAGCACAAGATGCTTTCCAATGCAATTGAGAAAGCTCAGGAGAAGATTGAGTTTAACAACTTTGGTATCCGTAAGAATCTTCTTGATTATGATCAGGTAAACAATGAACAGCGTGAGATCATCTACAAAGAACGTCGTCAGGTTCTCGACGGTGAGAATATGCGTGAAGCAATCTATAAGATGATCCAGGATACAGTGGATACCTATGTTGATATGTGTTTCTCTGATGATGTAGATTCTGAAGAGTGGGATCTGAATGAATTTAACGGTGTTCTTACTCCGATCATTCCGATCAGACCGCTTACAGCTGAGAGTGTAAAAGGCAAGAAACGCGATGAGATCAGACATGAACTGAAAGAAGAGGCAGTGAAGCTCTATGAAGAAAAAGAAGCAGAGTTCCCGGAACCGGAGCAGCTTCGTGAATTAGAGCGAGTTGTACTTCTGAAATGCATTGACAGCAAGTGGATGGATCACATTGATGATATGGAAATCCTTCGTCAGGGTATCGGACTTGCTGCTTATGGACAGAGAGATCCGGTTGTTGAATATAAAATGAGTGCATTTGATATGTTCAACGAGATGATCACATCCATTCAGGAAGATACTCTTCGTATGCTGTACCATGTACATGTAGAGCAGAAGATCGAGCGTGAACAGGTAGCTAAAGTTACCGGAACAAACAAGGATGACAGTGCCGGTCCTAAGAAACCGGTTCAGAGAAAAGAAATCAAAGTATATCCGAACGATCCCTGCCCATGTGGAAGCGGTAAGAAATACAAACAGTGCTGTGGACGTAAGAATAAGGCCTGACTCGTTTATCTCAGTTGAGAAGATTCCCATTTCTGTAAGTGGTGAGTTCATTACTACAGAGCGGGCAGTAATGATTTTGTAAACAGAACATTGTGAGCAGATCATGTCTGCTGCAAAATAAAAGGGCTGAATCATGAGGCCCTTTTATCGTGCGCAAAAACACGTTAGCGCGTTGAATTGGCAGATTGTGAATATCTGTCTGAACTGTTCAGTACATCCACAGCTATGTGATTATGATTGATGAACAGTCACATAACAATTCCATAAAGGGGGAAAAACAGTATGAAAAGAGAGTCTTTCGGCTCACGCCTTGGTTTTATCCTGGTGTCAGCAGGATGTGCCATCGGTATTGGAAACGTGTGGAAGTTTCCGTATATCTGCGGGGCATATGGAGGCGCGGCCTTTATCCTGATCTACTTATGTTTTCTGGTTATTCTCGGTATTCCGGTTCTGGTAGCAGAATTTGCGGTAGGACGGGGAAGCCACACAAGTGTTGCGAAATGTTTTGACAAACTGGCACCTGCAGGAAGCAGCTGGAAGCCATTGAAATTTATTGGTATTATTGGATGTTATATGCTGATGATGTTTTACACAACAGTAGGAGGATGGATGATCTACTATTGTGTGAAGAGTCTGCGGGGAGATTTCGTTGGAGCGACTCCGGAAGCAGTAACACAGTCTTTTTCCGATATGCTGGGAAATGCACCGACGATGATGTTATGGATGGTGATCATCTGTCTGATCGGATTTGCAGTCTGTTTCATGGGATTGCAGAATGGTATTGAAAAAATCTCCAAAGTAATGATGAGTGCACTGCTTATCATTATGGTGATCCTTGCGGTTCATTCAATAATGATGGAAGGCGCGGGAGAAGGAATCCGCTTCTATCTGATTCCTGATTTTCAGAAGATTAAGGAAGCAGGAGTTGGTAATGTAGTATTTGCGGCATTGAGTCAGTCATTCTTTACATTATCTATTGGTATTGGTGCCATGCTGATCTTCGGAAGTTATCTGGACAAATCCAGAAGCCTTACCGGAGAGGCGGTAAGCATCACCGTACTCGATACCTTTGTTGCGCTGACAGCAGGATTTATCATTATTCCGGCATGCTTCTCCTATGGAATCCAGCCGGATGCAGGTCCAAGCCTTATCTTTATCACTCTGCCCAATATTTTTGCAAAGATGAGCGGAGGGGCTTTGTGGGGAAGTCTGTTCTTCCTGTTTCTGACATTTGCTGCGGTTTCAACGATCATTGCTGTATTTGAGAACCTGATCGTGTTTAATATGGAACTGTTTGGCTGGAACCGTAAAAAGAGTGTTGTTGTCTGCGCAGTTCTTGTTATGATCTTAAGTATTCCATGTGTGCTTGGATTCAATGTACTTTCCGGATTCCAGCCATTCGGAGATGGAAGCAACATCATGGATCTGGAAGACTTTATTGTTTCTAATAACCTTCTTCCTCTTGGAAGTCTTGGTTACCTTCTGTTTTGTACCAGAAAGAACGGATGGGGATGGGACAATTTCATTGCAGAGGTGAATGCCGGTACAGGCATGAAATTCCCGAAATGTCTGAAAAATTATGTTGCCTGTGGAATTCCGGCGATTATCATTGTGATCTATCTGAAAGGTTACTATGATAAATTTGCAGGTCTGGGAACAGCAGCACTGGCCGGATGGATGATCGTGGCACTGGTACTGCTGGGATTCGTATTCTACTGTGCGACAGCGAAGAAGAAAGTGAAACAGTAAGCGGAGCGCAAATATCTGCCCGACCTGAGAACAATAAAAGATGTAATTATGTCTGAGAAGAAAGATTCTTTCAGACATGGTTACATCTTTTTTTTGTTGTGGAATTGTTGTGTAAAGGTAGTGGATGCATTATTTTAGAGGATTGCTATAATGAGGCAGTTCTTCGCTGGGGTTGGTTTTGAACTGTTTACGGTATGCCCGGGAAAAAGTGCTGTATTCTGCGAACCCGCTTTCCTGTGCTGCTTTTGTCACAGGCATTCCATTTGAGATCAGAGTACGTGCCATAAGAAGCCGCTTGTTTACAATATAATTATGAAGGGTATAGCCGGTTTCTTGTTTGAACTTCCGCATCAGATGGTACTTGCTTACATAATATCTGGCAGAAAGCGTTTCTACAGACAGATCTTCTTTCAGATTGTGGTTGATATACTGAAGGATACTGGCAATCTGCGAGTCAAAGGTGTAGGATTTTTTATCAAAAATGTACTGCTTTTCCAGAAAGATACGGTTCAGATAAACCATAAACTGAAGAAAAAGTGACTGTGTCAGGATTTCCCTTCCATATTCATCGGATTTTGCAGAATTTTCCAGTTCAAACAGGATGTCTTTCATCTTTTCCTGAAGAGCAGAATTCAGACGTACCAGATTATAGCTTCGGTCATTTGCTTTCTGGAAGCATTTCAGCAGTTCCTGCCAGGGAATATCGTTTTGGATCCAGAGAATAAAACGTTCATATGGAACAGATGGATCAATCTCCGGGCGGTGGATGGCATGGCGGTTTACCAGAAGAATGTCCCATGGTTTCAGTTGATAAGCTTTTCCTTCTATATGATAAGCAGCTTTGCCGGAGATGAAGATAACTACCTTGTGAAAATCATGATAATGGTAAGAGAATTCCTTTCTGGTCTGGTCTTTAAGATGAAAAAGTCGGAATTGTTCGTTCAGGTATCCTGTTTTTTCTGTCTGATAGAACTGTTCTGATAATAACATATCTGCCTCCGATATCTGCAATGATTATTTAATCGAATCAAGCAAGTCCCCGGTGGAGATTGTGAAAAGAAATAAGCAGTGGAAAGCAATAAGCGGAGGGAAAAGTTTGATTCATGGTATAATCATATCATTTAATGCGCAAATGTACAATTATTACTAAGAATGTAACAAATAGTAACGAATATATTTTATAATTTCTGAGAAAATATGCTACAAAGATATTGACATTATTACACGATAATAGTATCATACAATTACAAAGTAATCGTAAAAACTTTGTAACTATTTCGAAATAGGGTAAAGAAATAGAAAACTGAACAGAGAGGAGTGATGTTGTTGCAAGACTGTTATATCAGAGAACTGATATAATGGTCTTTTTTGTAATACCTACAGAGCATTTTTTGCAATGTTTTAAGCATTTTACTCTATATACATGGTAAAAACAATAAAATATAATGAATATAAAGTCAGGATGTGATATGAGAAAATTACCTGACACAAAATTTAACCGAATCAAGTAAGTCCCCTGCGGAGGTTGCGAAGAGCAATAAGCAGTGGGTGGGGACTCAGACAAGTGGCGAAGTGAGTTGGGAAGATTGCCCGACAATTGATTATCGGTGCAGATACAAAAGCGGGAAGTATCCGGGATTATAAATCAGAAGGAGAGATATGGTTATGGCAAATACAATTATTATGAGTAAATATCAGGGACTTGGAAACGATTATCTGATTCTTGATCCGAAGAAAAATCAGGTACAGCTTCAGGGAAAGAAGATTGCACTTCTTTGCCAGAGAGGATTTGGGCTTGGCGCTGACGGTGTGCTCTATGGACCGGTAGAAATTGATGGGAAATTGGGTGTGCGTATTTTTAACGCAGACGGAAGTGAATCTGCCATCAGTGGAAACGGCGTGCGTATTTTTGCCAAATATCTGATGGATAATGAATATATTACTGAGAAAAAATTTGACATTGAAACTATGTCAGGCACGATTCATGTGGAATGCCTGAACAGCCGGGCAACGGAATTTAAAGTAAACATGGGAAAACCATCTTTTATTTCCAGCGATATCCCTGTTTCCGGTGAAGTTCGTGAAGTAATTAAGGAGAATTTCGTATTCCATGGAAAAGAATACAAGGCTACCTGCCTGACAGTTGGTAATCCACACTGCATTATTTTTACAGACAATGTAAGTGCAGAAGCTGTAAAGAATCTGGGACCTTATGTGGAAAATGCAGATGAATTTCCGGAGAGAATGAACCTGCAGATTTGCCGTCAGGTCGACAAGGGAAATCTGGAGATTGAAATCTGGGAAAGAGGTTCCGGATATACAAAGGCTTCCGGAACAGGAAGCTGTGCGGCAGCAGCGGCAGCCTATAAGCTGGGGCTGGTAGAATCCCGTATTAATGTAAATCAGCCGGGCGGAATGATACAGATCGATATGGAAGAGGACGGAACTATCTATATGACAGGAACAGTGGGATATATTGCAGATATAAGTGTTGCAGAGAGCTTCTTCTCATAAATTACACAGACTTTATGCGTAATTCAGTGTAAAGTCTGATTACCCACAGTGTGAAATGATTGTTACGATAAATGATCATCTCACGCTGTGGGTAATTCTTTGTTTGTAATTTGATTAAAGATATGTTATTATTTTAAACGAATTAATTTATAGCAATTCAGTCGGTTATCCACAGGGAGTCCGACAGAGAATATTTATAATAAGAAAGTGGGTGAAGCTGTGGTTGAATTAGACCAGTTCAAGAGTATTCTTGCGACTTATACAGAACCATTAGTGGAAGTGAGGGATTCACTTTGACCTGGCTAACAAAGAGCAGAAGGTCGAAGAATTAGAGCGCGAAATGGAAGCGCCTGATTTCTGGGATGATGCAGAAGTTTCCCAGAAGAAAATGAAAGAATTAAAAGACATGAAAGATGACATGGAGACCTATCAGAATCTGGTTACACAGATGGAAGATATGGAAACCATGATCGAGATGGGATATGAGGAGAACGATCCTGCACTGATTCCTGAGATTCAGGAAATGCTGGATGAGTTTCAGAAGGATTTTGACAATATCCGTATCAAGACACTTCTTTCCGGAGAATATGACAGTGAGAATGCTATCATTAAGCTGAATGCAGGTGCAGGCGGAACAGAGGCCTGTGACTGGTGCGGTATGCTTTACCGTATGTACAGCCGCTGGGCAGATAAGAAAGGATTTACCCTGGAAGTGTTGGATTATCTGGACGGCGATGAGGCAGGTATCAAATCGGTTACTTTCCAGGTAAACGGAACAAATGCTTACGGTTATCTGAAATCAGAGAAGGGAGTTCACCGTCTGGTGCGTATTTCTCCTTTCAATGCAGCAGGTAAGCGACAGACATCTTTTGTATCCTGTGATGTTATGCCGGATATCAAGAAGGATCTGGATGTAGAGATCAATGACGATGAGATCCGTATTGATACTTATCGAAGCAGTGGTGCCGGCGGTCAGCATATCAACAAGACATCATCTGCCATCCGTATCACACATTATCCTACCGGAATCGTGGTACAGTGTCAGAATGAACGTTCTCAGCACATGAATAAAGATAAAGCCATGCAGATGCTGAAAGCCAAGCTGTATCTTCTCAAGCAGCAGGAGGCAGAGGAAAAACTCTCCGGTATCCGCGGTGAGGTGACAGATATCGGATGGGGAAATCAGATTCGTTCTTATGTTATGCAGCCATATACCATGGTAAAGGATCATCGTACAAACGAGGAGACCGGAAATGTGGATGCAGTGCTTGACGGAGGAATTGACATTTTCATCAATGCATATCTGAAATGGATCGCACTGAAGAAATAAAAGAATAAAAAAGGCTGTCTGAAATCAGGACAGCCTTTTTCGTGTGTGCGCCATAATGATTCTGCAGAAGATATTTCTTGCGTATTTTTGTGTGGTGTGATAATATATCCAGTGTGTAAAAACAAATGTCTTTAAAGAACGGACAGGTAAATTGATATGCAGAAACCAGTAACAGAGAAAAAGAAATATTTTGTAGTGAGGGAACGAGCAGTTCCGGAAGTCCTGCTGAAGGTGGTGGAGGCAAAGAAGCTTCTGGACTCCGGCAAAGTGGACACTGTACAGGATGCAGCAGAGCGCACAGGAATCAGCAGAAGCTCTTTCTACAAATACAAAGATGATATTTTTCCATTTCATGAAGAGACAAGGGGAAAGACGATCACCTTTATTATCCAGATGGACGATGAACCGGGGCTTTTGTCGGTTGTCCTGCAGACGATTGCACGGTTTCATGGAAACATTCTCACCATTCATCAGAGTATTCCTATCAATGGGATTGCCACACTTACTCTGAGTGTGGACATTCTTCCGGGCGAGGGGGATGCAGAAGCAATGGTAGAGACGATTGAACAGAATGAAGGAATTCATTATCTGAAAATATTAGGCAGGGAGTAAAAGAAAATGATCAATGTAGCAATTTTAGGATATGGCACAGTTGGAAGCGGTGTATTTGAAGTATTAAATGAAAATAAAGAGAGCATTTCCAGACGTGCCGGACAGGAACTTCATGTAAAATATGTTCTGGATCTTCGTGATTTTCCGGGACAGCCGGTAGAGAAGGTTCTGGTCCATGATTATGAACAGATCGTCAGTGATCCGGAAGTAGATATTGTAGTAGAGGTTATGGGCGGTGTGGAGCCTGCTTATACTTTTGTAAAGAAGGCACTTCTGGCAGGAAAAAATGTCTGCACTTCCAATAAGGCTCTGGTTGCAAAGCATGGCCGCGAGCTGATGGATATTGCAAAGGAAAAGAGCATTAACTTCTTATTTGAAGCAAGCTGTGGCGGCGGAATCCCGATCATTCGTGTCATCAATTCTTCCCTTACAGGAGATGAGATTGACGAAGTAACAGGTATCCTGAACGGAACTACCAACTACATGCTTTATAAGATGAGCACAGAAGGCTGTGAATTTGACACTGTATTAAAGGAAGCACAGCAGAAGGGTTATGCAGAGGCAGATCCTACCGCCGACGTGGAAGGATACGATGCATGCCGTAAGATTGCAATCCTTTCCTCTCTTGCTTATGAGAGATATTTTGATTTTGAAGATATTTATACAGAGGGAATTACAAAGATCACACCTGAAGATATGGAGTATGCTGCGAAGCTTGGCAGAACCATCAAACTTCTTGGAACCAGCCGCAGACTGGCAGATGGAACCTGTTATGCAATGGTAGCACCGTTTATGCTCGGCCAGAACAGCCCTCTTTACAGTGTAAATGATGTGTTTAATGCAGTATTTGTACATGGAAATATGCTTGGAGATGCCATGTTCTATGGAAGCGGTGCAGGTAAACTGCCTACAGCAAGTGCTGTAGTTGGTGATATTGTGGATGCCGCAAAACATCTCCATGTTAACATTGTGACAAACTGGAACAGCACTCCGGCAGTACTGAAACCACTGGATGAAGTGACAGGAAAGTTTTTCGTGAGAATCAAAAAAGAAGCAGCAGAAGAAGCGAAGAAGGTATTTGGTGATGTTGAGATCATCAGCCTGGGACAGCTTCCACAGGAATGTGCATTTATCACTGATGAAATGACACAGGGAGCATTTGAAGAGAAACTGGCTCAGATCGGAGATCAGGTACTTGCAAAGATTCGAGTTAAAGATTGATAAACTGACAGATTTCGTGTATCATATAGTGTGCCTGATAAGGTGGACACTGATACAATACTTCAGATAAATATTTGTACAGTGATTACTGTAAACAGAACAGGAAAGGGAAGATATGAGAATCTTCTCTTTCCTGTAAACTTATTATGGAGGAAGTAAAACAATGTTGATTGTCAAGAAATTTGGCGGTACATCGGTTGCAAATAAAGAACGTATCTTTAATGTTGCCAACCGCTGTATAGAAGAGTACAGAAAAGGAAATGACGTGGTTGTCGTTCTGTCCGCAATGGGGAAATATACGGATGAACTGATCACTATGGCAAGGGATGTCAATGAGAAACCGCCGAAAAGAGAGATGGATATGCTCTTTACCATCGGAGAACAGATGTCTGTTGCACTGATGGCAATGGCGATGGATAAACTGGGAGTTCCTGCGGTTTCCCTGAATGCTTTTCAGGTTTCCATGCATACGACAAGCAGTCATGGAAATGCACGTTTAAAAAGAATTGATACAGAGCGTATCAGAAGAGAGCTGGACAGCAAAAAGATTGTAATAGTTACCGGCTTTCAGGGAGTTGACAAGTATGATGATTATACGACTCTTGGAAGAGGCGGTTCTGACACAACAGCGGTTGCTCTTGCGGCTGCTCTTCATGCAGATGCCTGTGAAATCTATACAGATGTAGATGGTGTTTACACAGCAGATCCGCGTAAGGTTCCGAAAGCAAGAAAGCTCAAAGAGATCACTTACGATGAAATGCTTGACCTTGCGACTCTCGGGGCAGGTGTGCTTCACAACCGTTCTGTGGAGATGGCGAAGAAATATGGCGTGCCGCTTGTGGTACGTTCAAGTTTAAACAACAGTGAAGGAACTGTGGTAAAGGAGGAAGTTACAGTGGAGAGAATGTTGATCAGCGGTGTTGCGCTGGATACAGATGCAGTGAGAATTGCGGTAATCGGATTAAAGGATGAGCCGGGTGTAGCTTTTAAATTATTTGATACCCTTGCGAAGAAGAATATTAATGTAGATGTGATCCTGCAGTCTATCGGACGTGCGGGCAGAAAGGACATTTCCTTCACAGTCGATGGAAATGATCTGGATGATGCAGTTGCAGTTCTGGATGCAAATCAGGCAAGACTTGGATTTGCAGAGCTTCATTCTGAGAGAAATATTGCGAAGCTTTCCATCGTAGGTGCAGGAATGATGAGTAATCCCGGAGTAGCTGCAAAGATGTTTGAGAGCCTCTATAATGAGGGCGTAAACATCAACATGATCTCTACATCCGAGATTCGTGTGACAGTTCTGATCAATGAAAAGGACGGCGTGCGCGCAATGAATGCAGTACATGATGCCTTTGGTCTGGCAGACTGATTTAGGAGAATTACATGACATCGAGACGTGAATTAAAAAACTATGCGAAGCAGGCCATGTCAGGAAAATATGGGATACTGATTCTGGCATTTGTTGCAGTTCAGGCACTGGCTCTGATCAGCAGCATGATATCCTCGGCTTTATTTCCGGGAGAGGAAACAATTGATATTGTGTTGTCGTATGCATTTACATTTATTCTGACTCTGCTGATCAATGTGGTAGCGGCAGGTATGAATTATATGTATCTGAATATTGCCAGAGGGAAAGCATATTCATTGAATGAGCTGTTTTATTTTTACAGACATCACCCGGACAGAGTGATCGTTGCCGGATTTTTTATGGCAGTACTGAATCTGCTTACCATGCTGCCCTATACGATTTACAGTAATGCGAATCTTCCGGGTGAAGATGCTTCTGTGGAGGTGCTGATCACCTGGCTGTATACAGGTGTTGTTCTGATGATCGTTGGAATGATTGTTTATCAGATTCTGGTTATTCCTCTGGAGATGACTTATTATATTCTGGCAGATAAGCCGGAATTGAAAAGTACAGAGGCTATGAAAGAGAGTCTGGAGATGATGCATGGAAACTTCGGAAGATATCTGATGCTGAAGATAAGCTTTATCCCATTGATGTTTCTTTCTGTTTTTACATTCTATATTGCACTCTTGTGGATATTTCCATATATGGCTATGACAGAAGTAATGTTCTATCGTGATCTGACAGGGGAGCTTAAAGTGCAGAAAGAGGAAGAAGAACGTGCAGCACGAGACTATGTGAATCCCATGTTTGACAGCCATTCACAGAGTGAACAGCCACAGGAAGAACAGACGCATCCGCAGCAGTTCTGGCGTATGCCGGAAGAACCGGTTTCTTATGAAAACGAAGATGAACAGAATATTACGGACAGCACAGAAATACAGAATGTTCAGACAGATATGGATGATAAAAAAGAGCAGAATGATTCATCACCAAAAGAAGAGGAAGAAGACAACGAACCGAAACCATGGGATGAATATTTTGACAGTCTGAAATAAAAATACAGTTTATTAAATTGAAGACCTTTTTGCTATGATATACGTTATCAGAAGAAAAAGGTCTTTTCTATAGCAATTCAAGAAAAGAGAAAGGGTTTTTACGATTATGAATACAAATGAGATCAGTGGAAAGCGTCAATTGGAATTTTTGGCAGATTTTGATTATATCAGAGAGGCAGGAACTGCAGGAGAAGAAAAAGCAGTAGAAAGGATTCAGAAAACTCTGGACAGTTTTGGCGTGGAGAGTCATCTGGAAGAATTTTCTTTTGATACCTTTCAGATAAAAAAAGCAAAGCTGAAAGTAACAGAGCCATACACAAAAGAATACACAGTAACCGGATATGGAAGATGCGGAAACACAGCAGAGGACGGGCTGGAAGCACCATTTGCGTATGCAGAGAACGGTGATGATATCAGCCTTGCACATGTCAGCGGAAAGATTGTTATGGTAAATGATCCAGTGAGAAAAGATATGTACCGGAAGCTGGTGAAAGCCGGTGCTGTGGGATTCATCAGTATTGCAGGTTCTCCGTTAGATGGAGGCGTGGATCTGGTTCCACGTGCATACGCTCTGCCAAAGAATCTGCCGGGAGAAGAGAAAAAAGAAGCAGGAAGAGAAGCTGTCAATTATGATAACAGGATTCCTGGCGTAAGCATTCATTACAAAGATGCCATCGAACTGGTGACGAAAGGTGCATCTCAGGTATGTTTATCTGTAGAGCAGGAGATAGTAACACGTACATCCCGTAATGTAGTGGCACGTATCGAGGGGACAGATAAGGCAGAGGAAATCCTGACTCTGACTGCACATTATGATTCTGTTCCGGAGGGACCGGGGGCGTATGATAATATGTCCGGAGCAGCGATCATTATGGAACTGTGCAGATATTTCCATGCACACAGACCACGCAGAACAATGGAATTCATATGGTTTGGCGCAGAAGAGAAAGGTCTGCTGGGAAGTCAGAATTATATCAAAATTCATGAAAATGAACTTTCGGCACATCGTTTTAACATGAATGTAGATCTTGCCGGACAGCTTGTAGGCGGAACTGTAGCAGGGGTCACCGGTGATGCGTCTGTCTGCAGTATACTCACATATATGGCTCATGAAATCGGTATCGGAATGTCAACGAAGAATCAGATATGGGGAAGTGATTCCAATGCTTTTGCATGGAAAGGAATCCCTGCAATGACTCTGAACAGAGATGGGTTTGGCATGCATACCCGTCACGACACCATTGCACTGCTGTCAGACTGGTCATTGGAGAGAAGTGCAGTTCTGCTCGGCTATATTGCAGACAGACTGGGAAATATTGAAGGCTTTCCGTTTGAACGGAAGGTTCCGGAGGAATTTATTGCACAGCTTAATGAATATTTTGGGTAATTTACTTTTTATACGCTGTTATCCTGTGGGATTTTGACATATGTATGCCAAAATCCCGCACTTGACAAATCACTGCCAGATTGATACCCTATCACAAGAGCGTTTTTGATGATAAAAAATCAATCTGAATTCTGACAAGCGTGCCGACAAGTTGATTCTTGAAACAATCTTGCAGGATAAATTTTTTTATTTCAAGGCGGAGGAAGGAGGCGTAGCGGTGGCTACGGCGACCGACGACAACGCGGAAATAAGAAATTTAGACGCAAGATTGTTCGAGAAATCAACTTGTTGGCACACAAGCAACAAGAGGAGAGAAACAAATAATGGATATTATTCAGGTAATCACACAGGAATTGAAGGTGGAGAAATGGCAGGTAGAAGCCGCAGTCAAATTAATTGACGAAGGCAACACCATCCCATTCATTTCCCGATACAGAAAAGAAGCAACAGGTTCCCTTAATGATGAGCAGCTTCGTGCACTCTTTGAGAGACTGACGTATCTGAGAAATCTGGAAGATAAGAAGAATCAGGTATTAAAGAGCATCGAAGACCAGGGCAAGCTGACTGAGGAACTGAAGAAACAGATTCTGGATGCCCAGACACTGGTTGTAGTAGAGGACTTATACAGACCATATCGCCCGAAACGTCGTACCCGTGCGACAATTGCCAAAGAGAAAGGTCTGGAACCACTGGCAGATATCATTCTTCTGCAGATGACAGACAAGCCGGTAGAAGAGGAAGCCAGGGCGTATGTCTCCGAAGAAAAGGGTGTTAAGAATGTTGCAGAAGCATTGAATGGAGCTAAAGATATTATTGCAGAGCGTATTTCCGATGAAGCAGACTATCGTATCTACATCCGTAACCTGACAACAAAGAACGGAAGTATTTCTTCCACAGCAAAGAATGCGGAAACTCAGTCCGTATATGAGATGTATTATGAATTCGAGGAGCCGGTCAGGAAACTGGCAGGACACCGTATTCTTGCGTTAAACCGTGGTGAGAAAGAGAAATTTATCACTGTTAAAGTAAATGCACCGGAGGAAGACATCCTTCGTTATTTGAATAAGAGAGTGATCAAAAAAGATAACCCGAATACAACTCCGATTCTGAAAGCAGTTGTAGAAGACAGTTACAAACGTCTGATCGGACCGGCTATCGAGCGAGAAATCCGCAGTGACCTTACTGATAAGGCAGAAGACGGCGCGATCCATGTATTCGGCAAGAATCTGGAACAGCTTCTGATGCAGCCTCCAATCGCTGGCAAAGTCGTACTTGGATGGGACCCTGCGTTCCGTACAGGCTGTAAGCTGGCAGTTGTAGATGCAACAGGTAAAGTTCTGGATACAACAGTTGTTTATCCCACAGCTCCGACTACTGAGAAAAAGATCCGTGCTGCCAAGGATACAGTGGAAGGTATGATCGAAAAATACGGTGTATCCCTTATTTCAGTAGGAAACGGTACAGCATGTCGTGAATCCGAGCAGGTGATCGTAGATATGCTCAAAGAAATCCCGGAAAAAAAGGTGCAGTATGTTATCACAAATGAGGCAGGAGCATCTGTGTATTCTGCAAGCAAACTGGCTACAGAGGAATTCCCGAACTTTGATGTAGGACAGAGAAGTGCAGCTTCCATTGCAAGACGTGTACAGGATCCGCTTGCAGAACTGGTTAAGATCGATCCGAAATCTATCGGTGTGGGTCAGTATCAGCATGATATGAACCAGAAGAAACTGGATGAAGCATTAAGCGGCGTTGTAGAAGACAGTGTAAATAAAGTTGGTGTAGATTTAAATACAGCATCTGCATCTCTGCTTGAGTATATTTCCGGTATCAGCAAAGCAATTGCCAAAAATATCGTAGCTTACAGAGAAGAGAACGGTCAGTTTACAGACAGAAAAGAACTTCTCAAAGTAGCGAAACTAGGACCGAAGGCATTTGAACAGTGTGCAGGTTTCATGCGTATTTCCGGTGGAAAGAATCCTCTGGATGCAACAAGTGTACATCCTGAAAGCTATGAAGCAGCATCTGCACTTCTTTCAAAACTTGGATATAAGCCAAATGATGTTGTGGCAGGAAATCTCCTTGGACTTTCCCTGCAGGTAAAAGACTATAAGAAAATGGCAGCAGAACTGGGAATCGGTGAGATCACACTTCGTGATATTGTAAAGGAACTGGAGAAACCGGCCCGTGATCCTCGTGATGACATGCCGAAACCGATCCTTCGTTCAGACGTTCTTGAAATGAAAGATCTGAAAGAAGGAATGGTGCTGAAGGGAACTGTCCGTAATGTTATTGATTTCGGTGCATTTGTAGATATCGGTGTACATCAGGACGGTCTGGTGCACATTTCCGAGATGACAGAGAGATTTATCAAACATCCTCTGGAAGCGGTGAGTGTAGGGGATATCGTAGATGTAAGAGTAATCGGAGTTGATATGAAGAAAAAACGTATCAGCTTATCCATGAAAGGATTAAATAAATAACATCAATAAAACAGGGATTACCACTGCAGACCGGATATCTGCAGGAGTGATCCCTGTTTTTGGGGGTACTGCTGTCTGCAGTAACAGTTATTCTGTTTCCCGGTGTGATGTGAGGTGTTCTTCAAGGCTGCGTGCTGCAATGCTCTGTGGCCTTTTTACATTGCGGATCAGACAGATCTTTCGTTCAGGAAGAGGCTCTTCAATGGGAATCTGGACGATTTTCCCCTGAGCAATATGTTCAGCAGCAAGCTCTTCAGGGAAGAATCCGATTCCCAGGTTGTGCTGCACCATAGGGAAGATCTGGTCAGTAGTTGCCACTTCCATATCAGGTGAGAAGGGAAGATTATGGCGCATAAAATACTGTGTATATAATTCTCTTGTACTGCTTCCGGGAGCAATCCCGATCAGAGGGATATCCTGCAGATCCTGAAGACAGTGTTTGTTGGAAGCTGTTTCTGCATATTCCTCTCCGCCTATAAGAATCTCGCGGAAAGAATAGAGGGGAATTCTCTGAAGTGGTTTTTTCAGAGCGACAGGTGTGGTAACTACTGCAAAGTCTACCAGACCGTTTTCCAGTGCCTGAACTGCCTGTGGTGTGGAATGATTAGAAATCCTCAGCTTTACATGTGGATAACGGTGATGAAAGACTTCCAGTTCGTTCAGCAGGAATAAACGCAGTGCGATTTCACTGGCACCAATATTTACAAGTCCGCTTTCCAGACCTTTATCTTTGAGAAGTTCATTTTCTCCTGATACAAGCTGTTCTATTGCAATTGATACATGTTCAAAAAGTCTTTCTCCTTCAATGGTCAGCTGTACTCCGCGATTGGAACGGATAAAAAGTTTACATCCCAGCTCATTCTCCAGAATATTCATACACCGGGTAATGTTAGGCTGATTGTTTCCCATAACGTCGGCTGCTTTGGAAAAACTCTTATACTGGGCAACATAGTAAAAAATACGATAATAATCAAGAATCATGATACAGTCGGCTCCTTATGCTATATAAAAATAGAATATCTGATATAGAAAAATAACGTTTGTATATCAATGTGTGAATCAGTATAATACGACTGGGTCAAAAAATCAATATAAAAGTCCTGACAATAGGACGGAGACCAAAAGGAAAGGGAGATTACCGAATATGACAACAGCGAATAAGACAATTAAGATCAATGACGTGGAGGCAGCAAAGAAACTGGTCAGTGCGGCAGTCAGATGTCCATTTGATATTGATATTGTATTTAAAGGAAAAATTTTTATTGATGCCAAATCTATTCTCGGAGTATTAAGTCTTGGCGTGGAAGAACCTCTGGAACTTAAATATGATGGCTATGATGAAGATTTTGAATCAGTGATCGCAGGTCTGGCATGTTAAGATTAAAGAAAGGAATTCACAGGTGCAGATGACATCTACAAATCTTCTATATATTTATGTGATTATCATTAATATAGTCACATTTTTTATCTATGGCTTGGATAAAAGCAGGGCAAAAGCCGGACAGTGGCGCATACCGGAAGCGCAGCTGATATTTCTGGCGGTGATCGGAGGGTCGGTGGGAGCTCTGGCCGGTATGAAGGTATTTCATCATAAAACAAGAAAGCCGAAATTTAAGACAGGAGTTCCGGCGATACTGATTATTCAACTAATTATTTATTTTCTGTTTTTGGGAAATGAGGGGATTATTCTGCGCTTATAGCAATCCTTATAAATAATGCATATTGATTTTAGCTCATCAGAGCGTGAAATCCTGTGTCAGTAAAGCGGATATATTGTCCACTTTCTTTTTTTGCCCGAATAAAATTGATTGTTACAGAGAATGAGGTATGTTATGCTACTCTTATATGAGAATTGCGGGATCTGCAAAGCAGCGGAGTAATTCGTAGATATCAAGTCAGGGGAAAGACATCTTTTAACCCTGATATTATATGAAAAGCTGCCTGTTAAGTGAAAGCAGGGCAGAAAAATAATACATGACAAAATATAAGAGAGCAGGTGAAAAATATTGGAACAGGAAATTCAGGAGGCAAAAAGTTTATATTACAGCTATAAGCAGTATTTTTCAGACTATCTTCCGGCTTTGACGAAACTGGGATTGAAAGTAGTAATGGCATTGCTGGTATTTGTGGGCGGGCGCAAAGTGATCCAGTGGTTTGTTTCTTTCATAAAGAAGTCCATGGAGCGTGCGTCTGTAGACAAAGGTGTGATCCAGTTTACAGGGTCGCTGTTGAGAATTGTACTTTACATTTTGCTGGTATTTAGCATTGCCACTCATTTTGGTGTAAAGGAATCTTCTATTGCAGCACTGCTTGGTACTGCCGGTGTAACGGTAGGTCTTGCATTGCAGGGCGGCCTTGCAAATATCGCAGGCGGGATCATGCTTCTGATCTTCAAACCATTTCAGGTGGGGGATTATATCATTATCGCACAGCAGAATGGGTGCGAAGGAACTGTATACAAAATAGAAATCTGTTATACAACTCTGATTTCCATAGATAACAAACACATTGTAATCCCAAATGGAACGCTGTCCGGCAGCATTATTACAAATGTAACTGCCAGAGATCTTCGTAAGCTGGAGATCAAAGTAGGAATTTCTTATGATTCAGACATTAAGAAAGCAAAAGCAATCCTAGAAGAAATCCTTCATAATGATGAAGATACGAAAGACGACCAGGGAATGGTGGTGTTTGTAGATGAGCTTGGAGAGAGCGCAGTGGTCATGGGCCTGCGTGTGTGGGTGGCTACGGAGAAATACTGGCCTGCCAGGTGGCGGCTTAATGAACTGATCAAAGAAGCATTTGATGCAAACGGAATTGAAATCCCGTACAATCAGTTACAGGTTCATGTGAAGAAACAGATATGATAACAACATAAGTCCTCTGAACCAACTATAAGGTTTAGAGGATTTATTGTTTGTACAGATTATAGCCAAATAATACCAAACAAGAATAAATAATCCTTGAACGATGGTGATTTATACCAATTTCACTGTCAGATATTGGTATAATACCACCAAAATAATATAAAATACGACAAAATAATTGACAATAGGACAACAGATTGCTATACTGGAGTCAAGTTAAACAACTAAGTGTTTTTATGAAGATGCAAAGGCGCATGTAAGTAAATGGATTGCTGCACGATTTTTATACATTGCAAAGACGCAAAAATATAAAAACACTTTTTTTGTACCCAAAATTAACTTCGTGATTGTAACTAAGTAACAATGTACAGAAAGAAAAGGAGAGAAAACTATGAAAATGTACAAAAAAGTTATGGCAGCAGCTCTTGCAGGAGTAATGACAGTTTCCATGTCCGCTACAGCATTTGCAGCAGATGATGACGGCTATATTCTCAAAGCCACAAATGAAGATTCCAAATCATCCGACAATGATCTGGTGATCGCAATCGAAGGAAGCGTAAGCTCCATGGATCCGGCAAACATTCCGGATACAAACGCAATCTCTGCTACACGTGGTGTATACGAGACACTGGTTTCTTTTGATGAGAACCAGGAATTAACAGGCAAACTTGCTGAATCATGGGAAGTTTCCGATGACTCTCTTACTTATACTTTCAAACTTCGTCAGGGCGTTAAATTCCAGGACGGAACAGACTTCAATGCAGCAGCAGTTAAAGCAAACTACGATCGTGTAGTTAACAAAGACAACAACCTTCGCCAAAGAAGAACATTTATCGTAACTAACGAAGACGGATCTGAAACACCTCGTGTAGACAGCATTGAAACACCGGATGATTACACACTGGTTATCAAACTGACACAGGCATGGGCACCATTTATCAACCGTCTGACACAGTTCTGTATCATCAGCCCTGCAGCTCTTGAAGAGTATGGCAATGATATCATGAACCATCCATGCGGAACCGGCCCATATGTATGTACAGAATGGGAAGAGGGAGACCACACAAGCTTTAAGCGCAATGATGATTATTGGGGAGACAAACCGGGCGTTGACACTGTAACAATCAAAGAGGTTCCGGAAGCAGGTGCACGTACAGCTATGCTTCAGACAGGTGAAGCAGACTTCATCTATCCTACACCGTCTGACCAGATCGAAGCAATCAAAGGAACAGACGATGTAAATATCCTTACAACAGACTCTAACATCATGAGATATGTAACTCTGAACATGGATCTGGAACAGCTTTCTGATGTAAAAGTACGTCAGGCTATGAACTATGCGATTGACAAAGATGCATACATCCAGTTAATGTATTCCGGATACGGAAAACCGGCTACATCTGTAGTTCCATCTATCATCGGCGGATATGAAGAGCAGGAAGCTTACACATATGATGTAGACAAAGCAAAAGAACTTATGAAAGAAGCCGGATACGAAGACGGATTCAAACTTACTCTGTGGGGCGATAACACAACACAGGAAATCAAAGGTATGACATTTATTTCCCAGCAGCTTGCTCAGATCGGTATCGAAGTTGACGTTCAGCCAATGGAGCCTGCAACTGTAAGTGACAAGATTTATGTTGACAAAGAAGATGCTGAGATCAATATGTGGTATGTAAACTGGTCTGCATCTGACTTCACAATGGATGGTTCTTTACGTTCCCTGCTTTACAGCACAATGTGCCCTCCTACAAGTGCAAACACAGCATACTTCAACGATGCTGATTTTGATAAAGATATGGACGAAGGTCTTGCAACAGCTAACGAAGAAGAGCAGGCTAAATACTACGGCGATGCTCAGAAGATCGCATGGGAAGCATGCCCATGGTTATTCCTTGGCAATGACCAGATCATCTATTCTACAAAATCTTATCTGTCTGGCGTATATGTATCTCCGGATGGAGCATTTAACTTCGCAAATGCAACTTTAGCACAGTAGTAATTTGTTTGAGAACAGGCTGCGAAGAACATAAATCTGGCGGCCTGATCTGAAATTGCAGCAATTCCATAAAAATACTGCCGATACAGCAGTGTGAATACAGGACAAAGATGTTCAAACCGAAGAACTGCCATAAGATTCACTATGGCAGTTCTCCGACTATAAAGCATCAAATATAAACAACAGGTAAGAAAATGATAAGGAGGAAAAATATGGGACGTTATTTAGGTAAACGTTTGATAAGCACGATCCCGCTGCTTCTGGTTATCTCATTCGTAGTATTTATGTTTATCCATATGATTCCCGGTGATCCGGCAAGACTGGTAGCCGGTCAGGATGCAACAAAGGAAGATGTGGCAGTTGTACGTGAACAGCTGGGACTGGATGAGCCACTACTTGTACAGTATGGCAAATATATGAAAGGTCTTTTTACAGGAGATCTGGGAAGCTCTATCAAAAACGGTAAAACCGTAACAGAGACAATCGCACCAAGACTGAAACCAACTATCATGCTGACATTCTCATCCATGATATGGGCTGCGATCATCGGTATTGCGATTGGTATTATCGCTGCCGTATTTCATGGCAGAATTCTTGATTATGTAGGTATGATCATAGCAATCGCAGGTATATCTGTTCCAAGTTTCTGGTTAGGTCTGGAATTAATCCAGCTTTTCTCAGTAAGCCTGGGATGGCTTCCAACCAGTGGACTGGAAACCTGGAAGAGCTATATTCTTCCATCACTTACAATGGGAGCAGGAATCATGGCCGTACTTGCCAGATTTTCCAGATCTTCCATGCTTGAAACCATGCGTGAGGACTATGTGCGTACCGCACGCGCCAAAGGTCTTTCTGAATCACTGGTTGTTATGCGCCATGCATTTAAGAACTCTCTGATCGAGATCGTAACAGTAGCCGGACTTCAGATCGGTGGTCTCCTTTCCGGATCTGTTATGGCAGAGACAGTATTCTCCATCCCCGGGCTTGGACGTCTTCTGGTAGACTCCATCCAGATGAGAGATTACAAAGTTGTTCAGGCATTACTGCTGTTCTTTGCTACAGAATATATCCTGATCAACCTGATCGTAGATGTTCTTTATGGCGTGATTAACCCAAGAGTACGTTATGAGTAGAGGAGGAGAGAAGATGGCAGATAAGAACACAACATCAAATATTAACCTTGCTGCTGCCGAAGAACTCCCTAAGGCACAGAGCAAGTTCAAAGAATTTGTCAAGAAATTCATGAAGAGAAAAACAGCAGTGATTTCTCTGGCATTTATAGTTTTTATTATCTTAATGGCGATCATTGGACCATATGTAGTTCCGTATGATCCGCAGGCACCGGATTACACAGCTATGATGCAGGGGCCAAGCGCAGCCCACATTTGGGGAACCAATGAATACGGACAGGATGTTTTCTCCCGTCTGATGGTTGGTACCAGACTTTCTCTTACATGCGCGCTGACAGCGACGATCATTGGTACGGCTATCGGTGTTGTTCTCGGACTGATCGCAGGTTTCTACGGCGGAATTATCGATGCCCTGATTATGAGATGCTGTGATGTACTTTTCGCTTTCCCTGATATCCTGCTGGCTATCGCAGTTGTTGCCATCATCGGACAGGGTATGGTAAACGTTATGATCGCAGTTGCGGTATTTACAGTGCCGTCCTTCGCACGAATCATACGAAGCGCGACGATTTCCGTAAAGCAGGCTCCTTATGTAGAGGTTGCCCGTTCCCTGGGATGTTCAAACACAAGAATCCTGTTTGTACATATTTTCCCTGGTACGATCCAGTCTATGATCGTTAACTTTACCATGCGTGTAGGCACTGCAATCCTTGCTGCATCATCCTTAAGCTTCCTGGGATTCGGTGCAAATGTTACAGAGCCTGACTGGGGTTCCATGCTTTCCACAGGACGTAACTATCTGAATACAGCTCCTCACATGGTACTGTTCCCTGGTATTCTGATCTTCCTTACAGTTCTGGCATTCAACCTGCTGGGCGACGGTCTCAGAGATACCCTGGATCCAAAGATGAACTAGGAGGAAGAAACCATGGCAGAAAAATTATTAGAAGTAAAAAACCTCCGTACGGAGTTTAAAAGAGATAAAACATGGGTGACAGCAGTTAATAATGTAAGTTTCTCCATTCAGCCAGGTGAGATTCTTGGTCTGGTAGGAGAGTCCGGATGCGGTAAATCCGTAACCTCCCTTTCCATTATGAAACTTCTGGCACGTAACAGTAAGATTTCCAACGGTGAGATCCTGCTTAATGGCAAGGATCTTCTCAAAGAAGATAAAAAAGGCATGAGAAAGATCAGAGGACGTGAAGTTGCCATGATCTTCCAGGAGCCGATGAACTCTCTGAACCCATGTATGAGAATTGAGAAACAGCTGACAGAAGCAATCCTGCTCCATAACAATTTCTCAAAAGAAGAAGCGCACAACAGAGCATTCGAAGTACTGAAATCAGTAGGTATCCCTGAACCGGATATGACATTAAAGAGTTATCCGCACCAGCTTTCAGGCGGTATGTGCCAGCGTGTTATGATTGCTATGGCAATGTCCTGTGAGCCGGAGCTTCTTATTGCGGATGAGCCGACTACAGCCCTTGACGTTACCATTCAGGCACAGATCCTGGAGCTGATGGAGGACATCAGGGCAAAGAAGAATACAGGTATTCTGATGATCACACATGACCTTGGTGTTGTTGCTGAAATGTGTTCCAGAGTTGTTGTTATGTATGCCGGCCGAATTGTAGAAGAAGCGCCTGTGCAGGAACTTTTTGCAGATCCGAAACATCCATATACACAGGGGCTGATTGGTTCTGTACCGAAACTTGGAAGTGGTGTGGAATCTCTTCCGTCTATTCCGGGAAGCGTACCGGATCTGTCCGTAATGCCGAAAGGATGTAAGTTTGCACCGAGATGTAAATATGCAATGGATATCTGTCATCAGCAGGAGCCGGAGCTTGCAGATATCAACGAAGCAGGCACCAGAAAATGCAGATGCCATCTGCTCAACAAAACTGGAAAGGAGGCGTAACCTGTGAGCGAGCCGTTATTATCAGTAAAGAATATGAAGAAAACATTCCAGGCAAACGGAGGAATGTTCAGCAAGAAGAAATTTGTCCATGCTGTAAATGATGTATCATTCGATATCTATCCGGGTGAAACTTTCTCTCTGGTAGGTGAGTCCGGATGCGGGAAATCTACGACAGGTAAACTGATCGATCATCTGATCACACCGGATTCCGGTGAGATCTGGTTTGAAGGAAAAGAAATCTCCAGACTTTCCGAGAAAGAAATGCGTCCGCTGCGTTCTGATATTCAGATGGTTTTCCAGGATCCGTACGGTTCCCTAAATCCGAGAATGAAAGTTCAGGATCTCATCGGTGAGCCACTTCTGATCCACACAAATATGAGTGCAGGAGAGCGTCTTAAGAAAGTACATGAACTTCTCGGCACTGTAGGATTAAGTCCGTCTCATGGAGAGCGTTATCCACATGAATTCTCTGGTGGTCAGCGCCAGCGTATCGGAATTGCCAGAGCACTGACAGTGCAGCCAAAGCTGATCATTGCAGATGAACCGGTATCTGCCCTTGATGTTTCTATCCAAGCGCAGGTATTAAATCTTCTGCAGCAGTTACAGAAAGACTTTAATCTTACCTATCTGTTCATTTCCCATGACCTGAGTGTCGTTGAGATGATTTCAGACAGGATCGGTGTTATGTATCTGGGTACGATCGTAGAGACAGCTCCGAAGAAAGAACTGTATGCAAACCCGAGACATCCATATACAAGAGCACTTCTTTCCGCAGTTCCGATCCCGGATCCGGAAGTGAAGAAAGAGCGTATTACATTAAAAGGTGATCTTCCAAGTCCGAGTAATCCGCCAAGCGGATGTCTGTTCCATACACGCTGCCCACATTGTACAGAAAAATGTAAGACACAGGTGCCGACACCTGTTGAAATTGCACCGGGCCATATTGTAAAATGTCATTATCCGGAACTTACAGAATAGGAATTCCGAAATAACAATATTACACCTGAAGATGAACAGTGAAGAAAACAGGATTCACTGAAAGATACAGGTTATCATGAATGGATGAGGAAAGAGGGGGCTATGTTTACTGAGGAAAGACAAAGCGCAATAGAGAAATGCCTTCGTGAAAACGGAAAAGTCAAGGTTAAGGAATTGAGTGAAATGTTTCAGGTCACAGAAGACTGTATCCGAAAAGATCTTAAGACTCTTGAAAACGCCGGTAAGTTAAAGAGAACTTACGGCGGCGCAATCCTTTCACAGGATTATCCGCTGAAAAGAGACGTAGTAGACAGACGCCAGTTTAACCTTGACAAAAAGAGAACAATTGCAGCCAAAGCATTTAAACTGATCAAGAATAACGAAACGATTTTCCTTGATATTTCTACCACAAATATTGAACTGGCAAAGCTTCTTGCTGCGTCAAATATGCGTGTGGTAGTGGTAAGCAATATGATAGATATCCTGCAGATCCTTGCCACAAATCCATCCATTACCGCAATCGGTACAGGGGGAACAATGTACCAGACAGTAAACGGATTTATGGGAGCTGCAACGATAGAAGTGATCAAACAGTATAGCTTTGACCGTGCATTTATAGGAAGCTGCGGTGTGGATATGACTGATTGTGCAATTACTACATTGGGGGTAGAGGACGGATTGACAAAGAAAGCAGCCGTGCACAGCAGCAGACATAAATATGTTGTTATGGAAAGGGATAAATTCTATTTCAATGATTCCTATAAATATGCATACTTCGATGATATCAGCGGAATTGTTACGGATGAATTTCCAGATGATACGATCGTGAGTACACTGGAGAGAGCCGGGGTGAAATTGTTCTGATGCAGGTAAGTCTTCGGGGGACTTATCTGATCTGGTTAAATCAGTCAGCAGAAAGGATGATCTGTCTGGCTTAAATGAAAAAAGATGGAGGCAAGTACGTGAAAGAATATATTTTGGAAGCCTGTGTAGATTCTGTAGAATCTGCTATGGCAGCGGTTGAAGGAGGCGCAGACAGACTGGAACTTTGCGGTAACCTGATCATCGGCGGAACCACTCCGGGACCGTGGCTTTTTGATGAAATAAGAAAGCGTTCGGATATCAGGATCCATGCTCTGATCCGTCCGCGTTTTGGAGATTTCTGCTATACAGATGCAGAATTTTCCCTGATAAAGCATGCAGTGGAAGATTTCAGGAAAATGGGTGCCGAAGGTGTTGTATTTGGGGTGCTGAGGCCGGATGGCACATTAAACATGGAACAGATGAAAGAGCTGATGGAGGCGGCAGGGGATATGTCGGTGACTCTTCACAGAGCTTTTGATGTATGTGTGGATCCAATAGAAACAATGGAACAGGCAATCTCACTGGGAATCAATACGATCCTTACTTCAGGTCAGCGTAATGTATGTCTGCAGGGGGCAGATCTGCTGAAGGAACTGGTAGAGAAGAGTCAGGGACGTATCACGATCCAGGCAGGAAGCGGCGTGGGAGCAGAAGTGATCCGCCAGCTTTATCCGCTTACAGGAGTCAGGGCTTATCATATGACCGGAAAGAGAGTCATTGACAGTGAGATGCAGTTTCGCAAGGATGGGGTCAATATGGGACTTCCGATGCTGAGTGAATATGAGATATGGCGTACGGATGTAGATAATATCCGTGCCGCAAAGAAAGTTCTGGAGGAATTATAATGGCAGAACCGAGAGTTTTTTTAAAAGAGAACAGGGGCCGAATTGAAGAGAACTACCTGGAGCAGGCAAAGAACCTGCCCCGGGTTTTTGCGCCTGTAGACGAAAAATTACAGAAATGTACAGAGGAAGTGGCACTTGCATGTAAATATTTATATGCGTTTATGCCGTACAGTGACATTGGCAATTATCCGTTTGAAGTATTTCTGGACTATGCGGAGAATGGTGTGAGGCTCTGGAAAGAGAATCCGCAGGTCGCAGACCTTCCTGAAGAAATCTTCCTGAATTATGTGCTGTTTCACAGAGTAAATGAGGAGGAGATCGCACAGTGCAGAACTTATTTCCGCGCAGAAATCGGAAGCAGAATACAGGGAATGAACTTCAGAGAAGCAGCGTTAGAAGTGAATTACTGGTGTGCCGAAGAAGCTACTTATCATTGTACAGATGACCGTACTTTATCTGCGATTTCTGTATACCGCAGAGGAAATGGCAGATGTGGTGAAGAGTCTGTATTCACTGTAAATGCACTGCGAAGCGTAGGCGTACCTGCCCGTCAGGTATATGCGCCGAAGTGGTCTCACTGCGATGACAATCACGCCTGGGTAGAGATCTGGTGTGACGGCAAATGGTACTTCCTCGGAGCCTGTGAGCCCGAAGAAATCCTGAATAAAGGATGGTTTACAAACGCTTCTTCCAGAGCAATGATGATCCATTCACGTGTGTTTGACACCAAAATCCCGGAAGGTGAGGTGATCGGCACAGATGGTATGGTGACCATGCTGAATGAATTGAAGAGGTATGCAGTAACCAAAGAAATTACAGTAACAGTAAAGGATGCGCAGGGGTTACCCTCAGAGGGAGCTGAGGTTTCCTTTGAGGTGCTGAACTATTCAGAGTATGCACCGATCGCAGAGAAGAAAACAGACAGTAAGGGAACCGCCAGACTGACAACAGGACTTGGGAGTCTGCATATTTCCGCAAGAATGTGTTCTGACGGCGAGTGGTTCTATGCGGAAACAGTTATGAACACTGAGAAAGAAGATAACTGTGAACTTTGTCTGGTATCGCAGGATAAAAGAAATGACGGCGAATCAGAAAAGTGGACAGCAGCAGATATATTTGCTCCTCATGATGCACCTGTAAACACAGACATGCCGACTTTAGAACAGAAGGCGAAGGGAAATAAGCGTCTGACAGCAGCCAATGCACACAGAGAGCAGAAAGTAAGAAACTGGTCAAATCCGGAATGTGAACGTTTCCTGGAAAAAAAGGTAAACAGGATAGAAGAAGCCATTGCTGCCTCATACAGAGAAGATCTCCTGAGGGTTCTCACAGAGAAAGACAGAACTGACTGTATCAGTGACGTTCTGGAGGAACACCTGGAGCTGGCAATCCCATATCATGGTATGATGAAAAAGGATACCTTTGTATCTTATGTGTTAAATCCAAGAGTAGATGATGAAGTTCTTCAGAAATACAGAAGAGAGATTAAGAAGCATTTTTCCAGAACTGAGAAACAGGAGCTGAGAGATGATCCTTCCAGAATCTGGAATCTGATCGAGAAGGCAATTGTTTCCAGACCGGAGAAAGAGCGTTCCAGTGTGATCACAACACCGGCAGGATGCATAAGGACCTGTACAGGAAGCTTCCTGTCAAAGAAAATCCTGTTTGTTGCAATAGCGAGAACCCTTGGAGTAGCGGCAAGACTGAATCCACATGATCGTTCTATGGAATATATGAAAAACGGAAGATTTGTTCCTGTGCTTGCAAGAACAGAGAAGAACTGTACTCTGATCCTGAAAGCAGGAGAGACTGTACAGTGGAAATATTTCCAGAACTGGAGTATTGCAAAACTGGAGAATGGAAGATATACATCACTGAAACTGGGAGCAGAGAATTTCGAAGATCAGATCCTGAATCTGCCGTTGGAATCCGGAAACTACAGGATTCTTACTTCAAACAGACTTCCAAATGGAAATATGTTTGCAAATGAATATCATTTTGAAATTCAGCCCGGAGAGACAAAGGAGATCGAGCTGGTACTCAGGGAAGCAGATCTGGAGGATATGCTGGAGAATATTTCCATGCCGGAATTCATGCTGAAAACTGAGGATGGTACAGAAGTGAAAGCATCTGATCTTACAGCAGACGGAAAACATATCCTTATGTTTCTGGAAGAAGAAAAAGAGCCTACTGAGCATATTTTAAATGAAATGATGGAGCAGGAAGAGGCTTTCGCAGGATATGCAGAGCAGATTATTTTTGTAGTGAGAAGCAAAGAAGCACTGGAGACACCGACACTGTCCAAAGCACTTGCAAAGTTAAAAAATATTCAGATTTATTATGATGATTTCTCAGAGATTATCAATACTCTGGGAAGGCGTATGTACGTAGATCCGGACAAACTTCCGCTGATTATTGTGACGAATGGAACCCTGAATGGGATTTATGCGACCAGCGGTTACAATGTAGGAACCGGGGATATGCTGCTTAGATTAATGTAACAGAGCGATAAATAAGATGCCCGGAGATGACACCTGTGAGCATCTTCTGGTATTGCCGGATTACATTATTGTATAGATGTAAAGGATTGGATATTGAATTTGCATTTACATAAAGGAGATAAAAATCATGTATCAGTTTAACAGAAAAGAATATGAAGAACGTATGAAATGGTATCAGGATGCCCGTTTCGGAATGTTTATCCACTGGGGATTATATTCTATTCCTGCAAGAGGAGAATGGGTACGCAGTACAGAGGAGATGCCTGAGGAAGAATACCTTCCGTTTATGAAAGAATTTGATGCCAGAGACTATAATCCGAAACAGTGGGCAAAAGAGGCAAAGGCAGCAGGTATGAAATATGTGGTTCTGACTGCAAAACACCATGATGGTTTCTGTTTATTTGACAGTAAATACACAGATTATAAAGTTACCAATACACCTGCAGGAAGAGATCTGATCAAAGAATATGTGGAAGCTCTTCGCGAAGAAGGTCTGAAAGTCGGTCTGTATTTCACCTTACTTGACTGGCATCATCCGGACTATCCTCATTACGGAGACCGCATCCATCCTATGAGAAACCATCCGGAATGCAGTAATGAAAACAGAGATTTTTCTCGTTATATAGAGTATATGTACAATCAGGTGGAAGAGGTCTGCACAAATTATGGAAAAATCGATATTATGTGGTTTGACTTTTCCTATGACGATATGCGAGGCGAGAAATGGGGAGCAACCAGACTGATAGATATGGTCCGCAGATTACAGCCGGGAATCATCATTGATAACCGTCTGGAAGTCAGTGGTGAGGGAAGAGGATCTCTGTATGAATGCGATCCGACACCGTATCATGGCGATTTTATAAGCCCGGAACAGATCATCCCGCCGGAAGGAATCTGTGACAAAGAAGGGAATCCGATGGTATGGGAAGCATGCTTCACCATGAACAATAACTGGGGCTACTGTGCAAATGACCACTATTACAAACCTGCTTCCATGCTGATCAAGAAGCTGGTAGAGTGTGTTTCCAAAGGTGGAAATATGATCCTGAATGTAGGACCTGATGCGAAAGGTAAATTCCCGAAAGAATCCTCCGCGATCCTGGCGGAAATCGGACGCTGGATGGATAAGAACCATGACAGTATCTATGGATGCGCTCCGGCAGCAGATATCCCGAAACCGGATTACGGACGTATCACCAGAAATGGAAACAAGTATTATGTCCATATTTATGAGAATACATTAGGACCACTGCCGCTGATTGGATTTGATAAGAATAAGATTGTGAAAGTACGTGCCCTGGATGACGGACATGAAGTGCCAATCTCTACTTTATGGGTGCACAGCGATTATCCGGATATCGCATTTGTTGACCTTGGTCCGGATCCTGTACTGCCGGATCCTGTAGACTATGTGCTGGAAGTGGAGATGGCTGAATAAAGCTATAGAATACAAAAAAGCTGCCGTATGGCAGCTTTTTTGTATTTCTTAACCGAATTGAGATGCAGGTGTCTGCCTGGTTCAGCATCGGTTTCTCTTGTTTACGAAATAATTCAGAATCCCACCGCCTACGATAATAACAAGTGCAACAGCAACAACACGTTTCGCTGCTTCCTGCGGCATCTGGCTTTTGGAACCGATGGAATCGGAATAGAAAGTCAGGGTATAATTGATCTCATGAGGGGTACCCATGGCGGTAGTGTCTGCGATTACCGGCATGCTCTCATCCATAATGGTAACCGGGATCTGGAATTCAGAATTCGTTCCCTCCTCATTGACAGGGAGATATTTTTTACCGTCAACGATCATGTAGTCATAATTAGAACTGCTCCACTGGATATCGGCAGTTACTTCGCCGTTTTTCACAGTGATCAAAGTCGGTGAAGTGACACTGGCTTTGCCGCTTCCGCCTTCCAGCTCTACCTGGATGGAATACTCCCCATCTTCTTTATCAAGAGTGAAAGCCTGTGCAGCAGGAACAGAAGTCCATACTGACAGACAGCAGATCAAAGCTGCCAGAACTGCAAAAATCTTTCTCATATTTCTTTCCTCACTTAAATTCGATAATTTTCATCATCCCACAATTGAAATTAATTGTCAATACTTTGTTGAAAAAGTTATCCTGTTTTAGTATAATAAAAAGTACTGTCCGCACGCAACATCATTGAGAACGTAGTGAACAGTGAGCACAATAAATGAATATCTGTGAATTGCTTTGCTGCGAAGCAGCTTCTGCAATTCTGATATCATAAAAATGTATATGCAAATCACAGGAGGATATGGTAATGAGAGGAATTTTATACGGAGTAGGAGTTGGCCCCGGAGATCCGGAACTTATGACATTAAAGGCAGTGCGCCTGATCAAAGAGAATGATATTATTGCAGTACCGGGCGCAGAGGTGCGTGAAACAGTTGCATATAAGATCGCAGTACAGGCAGTACCTGAGCTTGCAGACAAAGAACTTCTGCCAATCTATATGCCAATGACACACGATAAGGCAGAACTGGAACTGAACCATGAAAAAGGAGCCAAGGCGTTGGAAGCAGCACTTGATACAGGTAAGAATGTAGTATTTCTGACACTTGGAGATCCGACTATCTATTCAACATTTTCATATGTGCAGAAGAGAGTAGAAGCAGATGGATATAAGACAAGACTGGTAAGCGGCATCACTTCCTTCTGCGCAACAGCAGCACGCCTGAATATCCCGCTTACAGAGTGGAACCAGCCTCTTCATGTACAGCCTGCAGTTCACCGCCTTGACAGTGAACTTGATCAGCCGGGAACCTATGTACTGATGAAATCAGGCAGAAAAATGAATCAGGTAAAGGAAATCCTTGAAAGAAGCGGTCGCGAAGTCCGTATGGTAGAGAATTGTGGTATGCCGGATGAACATATTTACAACGGTGTAGAGGAAATTCCGGATGATGCAGGATATTATTCCCTGATCATTGCTAAAGAGAAAGCCGAAGAGAAATGATAGAGACAAAAGATCTGACGAAAACTTTTGACAATTTTACAGCAGTGGATTCCCTGAATCTGAAAATTGAAAAAGGTGAGTTTTTTGGTCTTCTCGGACCAAACGGAGCAGGCAAGACAACGACCATCAGCCTGCTCTCAACCCTTCTTCTTCCGACAAAGGGAGAAATCCTCATAGACGGTCAGCAGCTTACGAGACAACGTCCTGATCTGAAAAGAAAAATCAGTGTGATCACCCAGGAATATTCTATGCGTCAGGATATGAATATGGATGAGATTATGGAATACCAGGGACGGCTCTATTTTATGCCGCGAAAGCAGATAAAAGAAAGAACAGAAGAACTTCTGGAGTTCTGTGACCTGCTGAAGTTTCGCAAACGTACAGTCCGTAAGCTTTCCGGCGGAATGAAGCGTAAGCTGATGGTCTGTCGGGCATTACTGACAGATCCGGAGATATTGCTTTTGGATGAACCCACAGCAGGTATGGATGCTCTTTCCAGAAGACAGATGTGGAATCTTCTGCGTAAGCTTAATGAGAAAAATCTGACGATCCTTCTGACCACTCACTATATGGAAGAAGCCCAGAACCTCTGTAACCGGGTGGCACTGATGGACCATGGAAAGCTGGAGGAGGTAAGTACTCCGCAAGCATTGATCGAAAGTCTTGGTGCTTATGCAGTAGACGAGATGACAGCAGATGGAACACAGAATCACTATTTCCATACACGACAGGAAGCAATCCGGTATCTGGAAGAGCTTACAGGGCAGGCGTCTCTTCGCGAGACAACACTGGAAGATGTCTTTGTAGAAAGAGCCGGGAAGCATTTGATTTCAAAATAGCAGATATTAACTGAATCAGGGAAGTCCCCTGCGGAGGTTGCGAAAAAAGTTAGAATAATCTGGAGAAAAATGTATGGGAATTATAACAATATTATGGGAGAAGTGGGTAGAATTCCGCCGGGATTTCTATAAAATCACACTGGCGGCAATGATTGCACCGCTAATGTATCTGATCGTATTCGGAATGGGAATCCAGACCACTTCTCATGGACAGCCATACCTGAACTTTCTGATTCCGGGTGTGGTATCACTGACAACTATGAACGGAAGCTTCAACGCCATTGCGCAGAACCTAAACGTACAGAGACTGTATGAGAAGGCTTTTGATCAGGTGATGATCTCCCCCACACCATTATGGCAGTTTATTGCCGGACAGATCATCGGGGGAAGTCTGCGCGGTCTGTATGCAGGAGGAATCATACTGCTTCTTACAGCACCTATTGAGACAGGACTGATCTTCAACGGATGGTCCTTTCTGGTGATGTTTCTGAACGGAGCGGTATTCTCAGCCATCGGCGTGGTGGTCTCCTTTCTGGCAAAAAACCACGCAGACGTGCCGAGGTTTTCCAATTATATCATTATGCCTATGGCATATTTGTGTAACACCTTTTTCTCAACAGAGAAACTTCCGGGATTTGTAGGCAAGTTTGTATCAGCCTTGCCATTATCCCAGACTAGCCATCTGATGAGAAGCATTTCATCAGGTGAGGCGGTGAATTACACCGGTATTGGGATTCTGCTTCTTTATCTGCTGGTGTTTACTGTAGCAGCATCATGGTTTATTTATAAGAAGAAAAATCTGTAACTGACTGACAAGGAGGAGCCTGTGCTCCTCCTTGATCTGTTTATGTATTATATATCAATGTGAATTTTTGTAAAGAGAAAACAGGGAATCATATACTGGTAGTATATCCGATTATTACCGGTGAACAGCGATAAAACGATATTTCCAATTATTGACTTTTATCCTTTGAATGATATACTTGAATTATGCATAACCGAGCAGCTGTTTTTGACATCTGTCCGGTTAAATTTTCACACAGCCATAATAACAGAAGAAAGGGCATACATTATATGAGTAAGCCAAAGATATTAATCGTTGATGATTCACAATTAAACAGAGAAATCCTTTCCTGTATGCTGGAAGATAAATATAATATCTGTGAAGCTGAAAATGGAAAGCAGGCAGTTGAAATCCTTGAAAGATGCCATAAGGATTTTAAGCTGGTGCTCCTTGACCTGATCATGCCGGTAATGGATGGTTATCAGGTACTTGCTGTTATGAAGGAAAAGCAATGGCTGGATATGCTGCCTGTTATCTGTATTTCATCAGAGACTTCCGAAGATAGCATCCGTCGGGTTTATGGGCTGGGAGCAAGTGATTACTTCACACGTCCCTTTGATACAATGACGGTCTTTCATCGTGTTGAGAGTACGATTGAGCTGCATGATAAGATGACGGGAGACCTGCAGGATGCGATGAAAATGTTATCATCTATTTTTCACCGGATACTCAAGATTAATCTCTCGACAGATACTTATACAGTTATAAGAGGAAAAGACAGTACTGTTTCCATGCTTCCAAGTCTTTCTGAAAGCCTTAAAATGATGGCTGATTATAAGTATATTTATGAAGAGGATCAGGAAGAATATTTGAAATTCTGCAGTATAGATAATCTGAGAAGAGAACTTGCGAAAGGCAGAGAACGCATTTACCTGAACTACAGAACTCTGATAAAACAGGAGTACCGCTGGGTATGTATGGAAGTCATCAGAAGTGCAGAATATAAACCGGATGACCAGATTGCCATGATGTATATCCGGGATATCAATGATGAATATCTGAAACAGCTGGATAAGATCATACGTCATGCAAAAGATGCGTTTGCCTCAGTTACAGTAAATATTTCGGATGGAAGCTGTATTATGGCAAACAGCAGGATTGCTTCACTGGAGCTGAAAGATGTAAATGAACCACTGGATTCTTATATTGAGCGGATCAGTCAGTCTATTCCGCAGAGAGAAGTGAGAACTCAGTACAGAAAGGTATTTTGTGTAGATAATCTGAGGGAGTGTCTGACACAGGGAAAAGATATGATCCAATGGGAATGTCCTGTGTATGCCGCAAAAGGAATCAGTCTGAGGATGATCAGAACCACAGTTGAGATGGTCCGGAACGTTTCTTATGACAGGCTGGAAGCACTGATCTATTTTTCTGATATTACAGAGAACTATTTTTCAGAGCAGATTCCGCATATGCTGTACAGAAAGAATTTTGACAGAATAGAGATTATTGACGGGCAGAGAGACTGTGTGAGACTGGATCATCCGGGTATCTGTGCCATGGAGATGGTTCTGGCAGAAGAGATCAGTTATTCCGGTTATGTTACTGAAGTTATGAAGAAATTTGTTCCGGATGATGAGAAATCTGTATATGAAAAATGTGTGCGTCTTGATACCATTCGGAAAGAACTGCAGGAGAAAGATAGATATTCTTTCTCTGTTCATCAGTTTAATAAAAAAGGGGAGAAATGTTTAAAGAACTATACATTTTTTTACCTCAATAAATTTTTTGACATTATTGTAGCTACAGTTGAGGATATTACGGAGAAATTTGAACAGGATATTCTGACGGGCGGATATAACAGACAGGGTTTTATCCGTCATGTGGAACGGATCCTGAAAGAAAGTGAAGACAGAACCGGATATGCGGTTGTATTTTTCGATATTAAGAATTTCAAGGCAGTCAATGAACTTTTTGGAACAGAAATCGGAGATATGATGCTGCGCAAAGTGTACGAAGATGTCCGGAAATCAGAGCTGAAGCCTCTGGTATCGGCACGTGAGGACGCAGATCATTTTATCTGTCTGGTAGAACGTAAGAATCTCAATCTGGATATGCTTACCGGAATGTGTCAGAAGAAACTTACCCGGGGAGGAAAAACACTTCATTTGTCTGTCAAATGTGGGATTTTTATGCTTGAAAAGAAAAAAATGTCTGTGAATGGAATGATTGACAGGGCAAAGATTGCCCAGAGATATATTACAGATGAGTTTGTCCAGTCATATAAGATTTATGATTCTTCCATGAAGAATACATATATAGATAAAGCAACATTAGCAGGTGAACTGGAGGAAGGGATTGAGCAGGGACAGTTCAAAGTATATTTTCAGCCTGTTGTGGATGCAATGACCGGAAAAATTGCATCAGCAGAATCTCTGATCCGGTGGTTCCACCCGAAAAAGGGATTTATTTCGCCGGGTGTATTTATTCCTGCACTGGAGGAAAGCGGACATATTTCCGAACTGGATCTGTATGTGCTGGATTCGGTTAATGAATTTCAGAAGAAACGTTATCAGTCCGATAAGATCACAGTTCCGGTATCAACTAATCTGTCATGGATGGATTTCTATGATGAGACGATCATGAACTGGCTGGAGAAGAAATGTGCAGATGCTTCCATGCCGTCCGGTCTGTGCAGAATGGAGATTACAGAAACTTCCTATGCTGCCATTGAGGCAGACAGAAATGCAACTCTGGAAGCATTAAGAGAAGCAGGGATTCTGCTACTCCTGGATGATTTTGGAAGCGGATATTCTTCCTTTGGAATGCTCCAGAATTACAACTTTGATATTATGAAAATTGATATGAGTTTTGTGCGGCAGATAGAAACCAATACCAAAACACGCAGTATTATCCGCTTCATCATTGAAATGGCACATACTATGGAGATAAAGATTATAGCGGAAGGTGCTGAAACTAAAGAGCAGGTCGAGTTCTTAAGAGACAACGGCTGTGATTATATCCAGGGTTATTATTTTTACAAACCGATGCCGGAGGAAGAGTTTGTGAAACTGCTGGATGCCGGCAGATAACAGTTACATAAAATAGTCTCGCACAAACTGTACAAACTGCTTCACATGGGGTTTCAGAATCCTGTTTTTGCTGTAGACTATATAGAAACTGCGCTTATGGGCAGCTTCCTCCAGCGGAAAGACAAGAATCTGCTTTGTCTTCTGCAGGTCATTGACAGAGCGTGATGAAAGAATAGAGATTCCCAGACCATTAACAATGGACTTTTTGATGCTTTCCAGGTCATTCATGCGGGCGATCACATTCAGATTGCCTGTTGTGATGCCTGTGCGCTCCAGAAAAAGGTCCATTTCTTTTTTTGTGCCGGAGCCCTTTTCCCTGAGGATAATAGGATCTTTCAGGAAATCATGAAAAATAGCGGGTGTTTCTCTGTCCTTGAGTGCAAGATAGTGATCTGTTACAGGAGTTGCTATGACCAGCTCATCATGGCAGAAAGGAATAAATACGCAGCTCTCATCACGTGTATTCTGGCCTACCAGAGCCAGATCTACAGTTCCGTCCAGCACCCGGCTGATGGATTCAGAACTGTCTGACTGTATGGAGTGAAAATAAACATCAGGGTGCGTTTTGCCGAAAGCAGCAAGCAGTTCTGGCAAAAGATAAGAAGAAGGAATGGTAGATGCAGCCAGATCTATCATATGTTTGTGGGCACCTGTAAAATTTTCAAGCAGGTTATTTCTGATTTCCAGCATACGGACTGCACTGTCATAAAGCTGGTAGCCTTTGGCTGTGATCGTTGTTTTCTTTGTAGTACGGATGATCAGTTTCATATGCAGTTCATCTTCCAGGGAACGTATATGCGCACTGATCGTAGGCTGTGTCAGATAGAGGCGGCGGGCTGCCTCTGAGAAGCTGCCGTAGTCCACGACAGCGACGAATGCTTCTAATTGTTTAAATTCCATTGTGAAACTCTCCTTTTATAGTAATCCTCTTAAATAATGCATTTAAGAGGATTACTATAAATGCATCATTTGCGGGGATTGCTATAGTAATGCAGATAATGCATCTAAAGCAATATCCAGTTCCTGTTTTGTATTCTCGGATCCGAAAGAAAACCGGAGAGTACCTTTCGGATATGTTCCAAGGGTTTTATGGGCATTTGGTGCACAGTGAAGGCCAACTCTTGTCATAATTCCGTAAGTACTGTCCAGCTCAAAGGCGGCCTGAGCCATGTCCATATGTAAGGTCTGGACGGATACAACTGCACAACGGTTTTCAATATTTTTTTTACCGATAATACGCAGAAATTTTTCTTCAGGATCCAGATTCAGGATACCATCTATAAAGTATTGTGTCAGCATTAATTCATGTTGGCGGATTTCTTCCATGGACTGTTTCTCCAGATCACAGAGTGCGGCATGAAGTCCCAGAATCCCAGGTATATTGGGAGTTCCGGGCTCGAAACGATCAGGAAGAAATGCCGGTACTTCTTCAGAATGAGAGGCGCTTCCTGTTCCACCGCTGATAAGAGGCTCAATCTGCGCTACCAGTTTATTGCGGATCAGAAAGCCACCTGTTCCCTGTGGCCCTCTGAGTCCCTTGTGACCTGTAAATGCCAGTGCGTCTATGTGACATTTCTCCATATCAATGTTAATGGTTCCTGCCGTCTGTGCAGTGTCCAGAATAAAAAGAAGCCCATGTTCTTTGCAGAAATCTCCGATTTCCTGTGCTGGCATGACAGTTCCGCATACATTAGAAGCATGAAGACAGACCACAAGCTTAGTCTCAGGACGAAGGAGTGCGGTCGCTTTATCAAGCAGAAGACTGCCGTCAGAAGCGCATGGGATCCTGTCAAAAGAAATTCCATGTTTCTCCAGCTGTACAAGAGGACGCATCACTGCATTATGCTCCATGGCAGTTACAAGTACATGATCGCCGGGGTTCAAAAGTCCTTTCAGAAGAACATTCAGACTTGCAGTGATATTTTCTGTAAAAATAACATTCTTACCCTTTCCGGAAGTAAAGTGAAAGAGCCTCAGAAGCTGTTCTCTTGTCTCGAAAATCTGCTCCTCCACAGAATAAGCTGCCCGGTATCCTCCACGATTCACATTCACAGCAGAGCCTGACAGATAATCATAAACTGTCTGTGCCACAGATGGTGCTTTTGGAAAAGACGTACTGGCCTGATCCAGATATATTTTATTCATAAATAAATCCTTTCGTTTGTCATGGGCTCCTCCCACTGCCTTTAGGGACGCCACTGAAAAAGTCTTTATTTTGCATAAAGCAGTACAATATAAAGTGTTTTTATTTGTTTTAATCTACTATATAATGTGTATAAAAATAGTTTTTCAGTGGCGTCCCTTTAGGCGGTGGGAGGAGCCTTGTAAATTGTTATCTATTATCCTTGACTCTCAATATATTTTTGTATAGTTGCTGATGACACTTCTCCAATGCTGCAAGCAAAATAACCATCTGACCAAAATATTTTTTTCTTCCAATATTGTTTTGATAAGACCGAATTATACTTTTGCCATAAGTAGTATGTTGTTTCCTGTTTTACAATTTTAACAATGTCGCATACTCTATCCGTTGCATCATAACTTAACAAAAATGTATATGGTCTTTGTCTGTTTCCATAGCAATTATTTCGTAGCCACGAGTATTAGCTATATCGAGAATCTTTTGTTTCACATCATCAGCAATAGAGCCTTGTAGTAGTTGTTTGCGGTATTTGGTTACAAGAACTATATGTACTTTCAGACTGTATTTTCGTCTGTTATGACGATAATATCTATTATCCATAAATCACCTCTGATAGTTATTGACGTTCACTAAATATTAGTATACACTATTGCTAGTGAAGTATCAATGAGAGGAATAAATTTTATGGAACAGATAACTATAACTGCAAAAGTTCAGATAGTTGCAACTGATACAGATAAAGTTTTGCTTAATAAAACAATGTCTGTTTATTGTGAT